>CAZKOQ010000122.1:0-8828 GCA_964554425.1 uncultured Pirellulales bacterium
GAGGACATCCTGCAAGGCGGACAAATATACTCGGCACACCCGCCAAAAATCCCTCGCCCTGCAAAGAGTAAAAAATTTCGTTCACCTTCATTATTCGTTATTCATCATTCGACATTCGATATTCAATTGGGTCTTTCAGCCCTGCCTCAGCAAATCCTTTTAGTCTCAATCTGCAGGAATCGCACCGGCCACAGCTTCGTCCCTGCCGGTCGGGGTCGTAACAACTATGCGTCAGAGAAAAATCAACGCCGAGCTTCGTGCCGGTAAGAATAATTTGTGCTTTTGTCATACTTATCACCGGAGTATGAATATGGTAACGGCCCTTACCCTCAACAGCGGCTGCGGTAGCGAGGTTGGCAGTTTTTTGAAAGGCCGCAATAAATTCAGGCCGGCAGTCCGGATAGCCGCTGTAGTCGGTTGCGTTGACGCCGATAAAGATGTCAAACGCGCCAAGCACCTCGGCCCAGGCGAGGGCGTAACTTAAAAAAATCGTATTGCGGGCCGGGACATAAGTCGGCGGAATCCGGGCGGGACTGCCTAACTCGGCTCTATCCTTCGGCACCTCAATAGTCGAATCGGTAAGTGCAGAACCACCAAAAGCAGCCAGGTCAATGTCGATTATTCGATGCTCTACTGCCCCGAGAAACCCGGCTAACTTCTTTGCGGCCTCGACCTCCAGCTTGTGCCGCTGGCCATACCTGAAGGTCAGGGCGTAACATCGAAAGCCATCGCTGCGGGCTATGGCCAAAGTCGTAGTTGAATCGAGGCCCCCGCTCAATAATACTACTGCTTTTTTGTCTGCCACAAGCCGGCCTCTTACAGAGACGAATGATACAGCTATAGTTTAGTGCGCGTTGGCGGACAGTATCTCGATACCGTTGATTTCAGGATTTTGTATATTTGCAGTGAATCCGATAACCAGCTCGCCATTGGTTACGGTAACATCCTTTATCGTCTTAACTACCGGCTTATTGAGTCCGCCGGCCTCCTTAAAGGGGTCGAAGTCCGTAAGAACATTTTTCCCATTGATGGTTACTGAAAAAACTCTCATACCATTGCCTGTTATTCCGGAGTAGGTTTCGGCAAAGTGCAGTTTGACGGTGTAGCTGCCGTTGGGGACGCTGAATCTGTATGCTTCCATACTGTATCGCTCGGTCTGATAAACTGCCGGCGAATTTGTATCAGACATACCCAAATCACCACGGTCCACCGTCATACCGCCAACGGCGCCCCACTTTTTGTCAGGCGCTATCTCCTGGTCGGCAAGCCAAACATCGCCTGCCTTATCGGTGTAAGGAGCAGAGGCGGCGCAGTTAACGCGTAAGGCGAACAACTGGCTTTTGGCCTCTACGGGCTTGGCCTTCTGTGCAACTTTGGTCTCCTTGTCCCTGCACCGAGCAGTGCAACCCGACAGTGTGAAAAACGCCGCCCCAACCAGAGAAACTACAACAACTAATCTTGCAGACATCTGATGCCTCCTTTCAAACCGTCAACAACTTACAATAATATCCATTGATATTAGCCCTGACCCGCCAAACACACATACAGTAGAATAACATAAGCATACATACCTTCCGGCTCAAAGCAATATTTTTATCTACACCTCGCATCCGTCGGGCGGATTCCTATTATTTCCCATATTGATATTGCTTGTCCTGAATTGGCATTTGGATTATACTATAAGAGCAGGAACTGTAATAAAGGAAAGTAATGAGTAAACGGATAAGATTAGAGTTGTTTGATAATCCACGGCCACAGCGGGATTATGTCATAACAATCAGATGCCCTGAGTTCACAAGCGTCTGCCCTCGCACAGGCCAGCCGGATTTTGGAGAGGTCGTCATCGAATATTGTCCCGATAAAACCTGCATCGAGCTAAAGAGCTTAAAATTCTATATGCAAAGCTACCGCAGCAAGGGCATTTTCTATGAGGCATTGACAAACGATATCCTGGATGATTTAAGCGGTGCGTGTAAGCCGCGATGGATGAAGATAACATCTCGATTCATGCCTCGCGGCGGCATCACTGCCGAGGTAGTCGCAGAATATAAGGTCGATAAATAAGAGAAGTTTTTCAACAGAGGTGACAAAATGGCGATAAGCTTCCATTGCAGTTATTGCGGCAAGAAGATAGAAGCAGCCGACAGCGCCGGCGGCAAATGGGGCAGGTGCCCGGCTTGCCATAAGAAAATATATGTTCCTCTACAGGATGATGATGAGGAGCTTAAACTTGCGCCAATGGACGAAAGTGAAGAAGAAAAACGAAAGCAGCTTATGGCTGAAACATATCAGCTCAGAGAAAACATACTGCAAGAAAGAGAAATTCCGAACGGTCCGGTCGGGGCCGCCGAGCCGATAAACGTGCTCAATGAAAAAGAGCTGACCAAAAATATCATTTTGCATTTGCAACTAATGGCTGATGGCAACCTGGATGAGGCGCAAAGACTTTTAGCCCTGATAGCTCCTTACGGCGAGCGAGCAGTAGAGATTCTCGACAGGATTGCGCTAAGTGAAATACCTGAGCCGGAACTGGCCGAAATTCCTCAACAGGTGCTCGCGGGTCTGATAAGGACGCTGCGCAGCCAAATAAGCTGACCTGCAAAATCCCCCAACAACTCCTGCAATAGTCCGAAAAAGTGCGCTCAATTTGCGAATCTACTGTGATTTTTTAGGCCCGCAAAATTGAGCAAATCCACCCCTTTACGATTTGGCTGGGGCAAAACTGTTTCATATATTTTACATAGAGAATAATAGGAGACAACATGAGCTAACAACAAAATGAACTTGGAGGGAAACTTATTATGGCTAATCAGACTACCGTTGTCCACGTTACCCACGAGACGGTGGGAAAAATCGGCGGCATAGGCGCCGTCCTCCAGGGCCTTTTCACCTGCAAATCCTACCTGGAGACATTCGACCGTTCCATCCTTATCGGTCCGCTTTTCACTACCGAGGGCTCCGTCCATGACCGACTCGGCGAGGGAGGCGAGGTGCTCTATTCATCCATTGACGGGCTTATGAATCCGGGGTATGCGCCGGCGTTTCGCAAGATAGAAAATTACTTTAACGCCGGTATCGTTTACGGAAGAAGAACATTCATCGACCAGCAAACAGGCGTTAAAAGCACCCCTGAGGTATTGCTGTTCGATGTCAGACATATGGATAAGGGAGTGGTGAACGAATTTAAGAGGCGCCTGTTTGAAGAATTCGGCATCCGAAGCAACTTATACGAAGATTTGTGGGAATACGAACAGTATGTTCGGCTTGCACCGGTCGCAATTGCCGCTCTGAAAGCAATCGACGCATCCAGCGATTCCACCATTATCATTGCTCACGAGTTTATGGGTATGCCGACGGTGCTGGCAGCCATTCTCGAGCCCGGCTGCAATTTCAGGACGATTTTCTACGCCCACGAGGTAGCCACGATGCGGCGCATCGTGGAAGAGCATCCCGGCCATGACACGATGTTCTACAACGTAATGAGGCAGGCCCACAACGATAAACTTTACGTCAACGAAGTATTCGGTGAGCAAAGCTCATACTTCAAACACGCACTTGTGGAGGCCTCAAAATACTGCGACCATATATATGCGGTGGGCGACTATGTTGTAGATGAATTGCGGTTCCTGGCGCCCGAATTTGAAACCGCCAATATCGACATAGTTTATAATGGCATCCCTGCATATCAAATCAGCATCGCCGACAAGCTTGCGTCAAAACAAAAACTCCAGCTCTACTGTGAGAATCTGCTGGGTTATAAGCCGGACTTTGTTTTCACGCACGTTGCCAGATTAGTGCGAAGCAAAGGTCTGTGGCGAGACCTGCGTGTGCTCAATACGATAGAAAAAGAGTTCAGAACTCAGGGCAAGACCGGAGTTTTGTTTGTCCTATCAACGGAAGTCTCACAGCGACGCACCAGCGACATTCACAATATGGAGCTTGCCTATAATTGGCCTGTGGCCCACCGTGAGGGCTGGCCGGACCTATCCGGCGGCGAGGCGGCTTTCTATACGCAGGTGCAGGAATTCAATACCAGAAGCCGCAATATAAAAATTGTCTTCCTTAATCAATTTGGGTTCTGCCGCAAATGCTGCGGCACAAGAATCCCCGAAGATATGGAGTTTCTCGATATCCGCAAGGGAGCCGACGTCGAATTCGGCCAGAGCATTTACGAGCCGTTCGGTATCGCACAGTTAGAGCCGCTGACCTTCGGCGGAATATGTGTGGTAAGCAGCGTCTGTGGCTGTTCCGGGTTTCTGCGCGACGTAACCGGTCCTGAAGGAGTCAAGAACGTTATTGTCGCGGACTATACCAATCTGGGAACACACAACTATACCGACATCGAGGATATGCTTCAAATCGACCGCTCCGTTCGCAACCAGATAGAGACAAGCGAGAGCGAAAAGGTTGCAATGCAAATCTGCTCACGCCTGGCAAAAAGCGAATTGGAAATCGAAGGTATGGTTCAGACCGGCTACCAGCTTGCAAAAGATATGAGCTGGGATGTGGCGATAAGAGATTATCTTTTGAATAGTCTGCAAAATACCCCGCGCAAACAGCAAAGCCAGGGCGTTTACACCGGAGCATAATCTGGGCTTCTCATTGGATGGCTTTCGGCTCATCAGGACTTGCTGTTTGCCGGATTCTCCCCCAATAACGGTTAGTATAGCTATGCCCCGCCAATAGAGCTGTAACCATTCTCCAGCAATTTACCTTCCTTTATACATTCGCCGATACCTCGCTGTTGGCCTGCTATACATCAAACGATGTGTGTCATTCAGAGTCTGCTTCAACGTATTGGCGGACGAAGAATCTCACTTACGAAGGACAGATGCTTCGCCCCGATATATCGGGACTTTGCATGACGTATCCTCAAATAATCTACGACATACCACAGGCACAATAAGCTGATTCATTGGATACCCTGACTGGTGTTCTTTTTTTGAAGCACAAAAATTTTCCGATAACGGCTTGCATTGCAGCGAGGCGGCAGGTTATAATAACCAAAGACAAGCTAACAGCGGAATTTATCAACAAAAGGATACATCTGGTTTGCAAAAACTCCTCTTGAAAAAGAGGGAAAAAGATTATGCGAAGAAAAAACGGCTTCACGCTAATCGAGCTTTTGGTGGTGATAGCCATTATTGCTCTGCTTATGGCCATCCTGATGCCCACACTGCAGAGGGTAAAAAGACAGGCGAAAGCGGTTGTGTGCCAGGCAAATCTCCATCAATGGGGCCTTTTATTTTCCACACTTGCTTACACTCACGATGGAATGCTTATAGACCCAGGTGAGACCGAGCAGTGCGCTATCTGCCGGACTCAGCAGTTCGCCTACTACATTGACAAGTTTGACCAGGAATTATTTTGCCCGCTTGCTACCCGGCTGACAAGCCCCAGCGGCATAGGGACAACGTTTGAGGCCTGGTTCTGTCCCGTGCATCCGTATCGCGCCGGCAGCTATGGCATCAATGGCTGGAGCCCGGCTTACTATTTGAGCACCAGTCATTCTGGGCCATTACCGAGGCGGTGGGATAGCGTCTATCAAAAAGGTGGAAGCAACGTCCCTGTGGTGCTGGACTCTGCTCTTTTCGCTTCGTTTCCGGATTCCGGTAACCGACCTCCACAGTTTCCCAATGACTTTTCGGGCGGTGGTATGAATTACTTTTGCATCAACCGTCATAACGGTTTTGTGAACGCCCTTTTTATGGACGCTTCTGTAAGAAAAATCGGACTAAAAGAGCTGTGGACCTTTAAGTGGCATCGCGAATACAAAACAAATGGTCCCTGGACTAAAGCCGGCGGCGCCAGACAATCCGACTGGCCGGAGTGGATGAGAAGGTTCAAGGATTACTAAAAGATTTTCTTACTCAAACTGACCGATACGATGGCATTAGTAATTATAAGCGTTTTATTTGTAAGGGAATATAGCAACTTGTCCTTCTGAGCGAACCTGTCCTGAGCGACCTGTGGTGAGCGAAGCCGAACCAAGTCGAAGGAACGAAGTGAAGCGAAGAATCCGGCCAGATTATCCTGTCATTCTGAACGAAGTGAAGAATCTGGCTCGATTATCCTGTCATTCTGAACGAAGTGAAGAATCTGGCCAATGGATTAAATTTGACACTCACTTGCGGCCCAGATGGTTCGCCTTCCGGCTCAGCATGACAATAAAATCGGTCGATTTGAGTTTCTTAGAGAAAACCTATGCCTTCCTTACACAAGGGTCATAGATAGTCCTGAGCGAAAATAAATAGTTTCGCGATTGTTTCCTATTTATCTTTGAGGATAACAAAGACTGCGAATTCGCCTTTTGTAGGGACTTCAATTGCATCACCGCTGCACACGCCACGAACGATGGGGCTGCCGAAAAAATCGTCAGGAGCCATTAAGCAAAATGCGTCTCCCTTTTTCAAAAAAGATTCAAACGGCACCTGCACTTTATCGTATTTGGCCCAGTTAAAGATTGCAAGATGCGCCCGATTTTGGTCGTATCGGTTAGGTAAAAGAACAACCTTAACTCCTTCTGGACGCCTCTGGCCTGCCTTGAGAACGAGGTTATCTTCCTGCACAGCTTGCTTGTATCGTGTGATGCTTAGCTCGCCGTTGATTATTAGATTATCGCGGACTTCGCAGTCCTCGTTGTAAGGGGCATTGTAGCCGATTTGCATATTGACGTTATAGAGGTAATTCCTGAATACTCTAATGTCGCTGCTTGGTCTGCCGCCGCCAATTAAGAACGGCCCTTTGTTATAAAAGATATTATCCTCCACAAGAAAATTATTTACGTATGCCCGCTCGGAGCCGTATGCGTGCAGAGTATAAGTGCCATCGAAGCGGCAGCTCATTATGCAATTTGAGATTACTTTAACGCCCTGGTCGTTCTGCGTATAAATGCAGTGCCCGTGGCCACGGTCGGTGCCGAGCCAGCCGTTGTCATAAATGATACATCCGTAAATTTCTGCGTCGATTGCGTCCTTCCAGCAGCTTATGCCCTGATTACAGTTATGAATAACAAGGTTAATATATTTGCAGTCCTTCCCGCCGTGTGTATGGAGCCCGCCCCAGGGACGCTTCAGGTCCTCCGGGCTCGATCCCGGGCTGACCGGCTTTTCAGGCAGCGGCTCCGAGACAAATATTTCCAGGTCGCGCACCCATAGATTCGCAGAGGGATTCTGCACCGACAAACCTCCATCTATTCTGACACGCTTGCCGGACAGAGGTCGAATCTGAATTGGAGCGTCTGCGCTTCCTACAAGACGAATCTCAAAAAGCTCCTGTGGCCGACGTCTGTATGTGCCGGCAAGCAAATATATCGTGTCCCCTGCCGCAACCTTCTGGCTGCCATCCAGAGCCGATGCGATGTCCCACGGCGCATCTTTTGTTCCGGGATTTATCGCTTTACCCTCAGGGCTTACATACCAATCTACCCCACAGGCAGTCTGTCCCACCAGGAAGAGCACCAACACAAATAACTTGATATGACATTTTATTTTCATAACCGTTTTTATTCAATTTATTTCCTTTGCCCTCTTTTCTTCAGGTAATCCATATTACAGTTCAAAAGAGCAAGGTCATTTTCAAAATCCGGGTTTGTTCCGATGAATTTCTGGTAATGCTCTTCTGCTTGCTCGCTTTCGCCCCAGGATTGATAAATAATTGCAAGATATATAAGACTCCGCTGTCCATAAACTGAAAAACCGCCCTTAGCCGATTCCAAATCCACGACTTTTCTAAAATATTTCTCTGCCTCTCGATATTGGCCGGTTCTGGTCAAATGATGCACTCCCATCCAGTGAAGTGCATATATATCATTTGAATCCGCCTCAAGTTTATTTATTGCCGCCTGTTTCAATTCGTTGATTGAGCGTGAATGTCTTATATAACGCTCATGCTCTCTGAAAAAGAACCAAGAGAAGGCACCGAACAAAACGATAACTGAAAATAATCCCGTAAAATATAGCGTTTGCCGGTTTGTCTTCGTAAAAGCGCCGATGAAATAACCAACGACACCATATACAGCAGCATTCGCGATTAAAAGATACTGCAATTCCTCCCATATATGTTTTTGCATAATCCTCAGATATAAACTCAGACAACAATACCCCGGCCAATTTATGAGTGGAAATGAGCTTATGGTTAGCCAGGCAACAACAAACCCGGCAATCGCAAACGTCACAGCAGTAACAGCACCTCGTTTCCAATGGATGCCCATAACGCTACTCATTCGATTCTTTTTCGATAAAGCCGGGTCTGCAATGCGCTTTTCCATTGCGTCCAGTCCGAATCGCCCGGCTCTTTATCAATCGCAGATGTCACCTGGTTTATCTTCGCGTCTAAATCATCAATGTAATAAACCATAAACGCCTCAGCGGTCGCCGGCAGCTTCGGCGAACCAAATTCGTATTCGCCGTGATGTGACAAAATGATATGACTGAGGGCGTCCAAAACATCTTGGTCGATTTGTGTCCCCTTCGCTCGAAGCGCATCTACTTTTTGGTTCACCATAAGAAGACTTTTAACGATGTGGCCGATTAGCTGACCTGAATTCGTATATGAAAAGGCCATATCATAAGAAAGCTCCTCGGTCTTGCCGATGTCGTGAAGGAACACGCCTGCCAGAACCAAATCCGGCTGCACATCCGGATACAGCGGCAATATCGAAACCGCCACACGCAGCATATTATGGGTATGCTCTAAAAGCCCGCCGATATAGTCGTGATGCAGCTTCACGCCGCCCGGCGCGGTGCAAAACTTTTTCATCAGCTCACTATCCGCCAGAAACTCATCCACCAGCGCCTTCAACTGGGGATTTTTTATCCGGCTCACAA
>CAZKOQ010000123.1:0-8701 GCA_964554425.1 uncultured Pirellulales bacterium
TTCGATATTGTTTCATATTTCGTATTTACACTTCGTTACTTTGTGTCTTCGTGGCTGATTTATCAATCTTCGGTCTTCAAACTTCTGCCGCCTCGAAAGCAACGCATATTGGTTGAGGTGTTACGCACCCGTCTCGAGCTTGGTCAAGAGATAAGAAATTCAGTTTCTCAAACCCGATGACTCGTCCCGATTTATCTTTAATCAAAACTACTTCATCGCCGGTCTCTTCACAGACTTGCTCATTCTGTGGACTGCCAAACCAGACGGTAAGCGTGTTGCCTGCCCGGTCACAATATACTTTCACTTCGGCCATATCCGCACGCTATTATGCTTCTAATTTGATGTGTTTGCAACTTACTGCCCATCCTTAATTGACTATATTATCTTACGCTTGGGCACTAATTCCTTCAAGCTCTTTTTCGGAAAAATACTAAAGCGTGGCAGAGAATCAAAAATTGCAAATCGACACCTGTCCGACATCTGTATGGTGGAATCGTAAATCTTAGTCGCGGGATGCTTGTGGTAGGGAGCGGCGGAGCCAGACCGCCATTTCGCCGATGCCGCGATTCGACCAGGCGTAATAAGGTGTGGCGGTGAAGCGATGGTTCTTTATCAGAAATGACTTGCCGTCTTCGGCAGCAGATAATATATATGCCTGGCCTGTGATTATGGTCACGCCGCCCAGTAGGTCTTTCTTGTGCTCGGTGCGCAGCTTTACATCATCGGTTACGATAATGCCAAGTGCACAGCCGCCATTATCAATACCTTCGGTGCAATAAACGATAGGGCCTCTTTCAAGAGCCACTCTGTCGGCGTTGCCCTTGACCTTTTCGTCAGAGATGACACGGTGGACGACCATAGGGATGTTTAGTTCGATTATGTCGCCTTTATTCCAGGAGCGCTGTATGATAGCGAAGCCCTTACTGAGCCGAAGGGGGACAAGTTGGCCATTGACTTTGAGCGTAACTTTGGCCGGAGTCGAGTCAATGTAGCGATACAGACGGCTGGGAACAGGCCAGCCCATCGCCCAACAGGGAATACGCAGCTTGATAGCGAAATCCTGTCCGCTCTTGGCGGACTGGGGGCTGATGGTGAGCTTGATGTTTCCATCCCACGGATAACGTGTATCCTGAGCTACGGTAACAGGGCCATCCTTTAGTTTGATTGTGGAGGTGCTGCCAACGAATAAGTTAACGAAGATTTCGTTGCCGTCCGTTGCGTAGATATACTGGCTGATAGAAGGCAAAAAGCGAACGACATTCGGAGGGCAGCAGCCACAAAAAAACCAGTCTTTCCTGGTTGCGGACGTCTCTTTGTAGTTGCTGTCGGCGCCGGCCGGTACCCAGCCCTGATTGAATTTGTAAATACCGTCCGACTCAAGAGGATTTTCGTAGAAAAATTGGCTGCCGCCAAGCGACACACCAGCCAGAAAATTATTGTAAATTGTGCGTTCGAGAACATCAATATATTTTGCATCGCCCGTGAGCAAAAACATCCGGAAGTTCCACATAGAAAGTCCGATGGCTGCACAGGTCTCGGCGTAGCCGGTCTTATTGGGAATGTCATAAGGTTCACCAAAACCTTCATTATCTCGCTTCGAGCCGATGCCGCCGGTAAGATACATTTTTTTGCCCACTACGTCCTCCCACAACGTCTTCATTGCACTGGCGTAGTTGGCATCGTTGGTTTCTATGGCAAGGTCAGTTACGCCGCAATACAAATACATTGCGCGAGGCGCCTGTCCGACGGCTTCGGTCTGTTCTATAATCGGTTTGTGGTCCTGGCTAAATGCCCCGCGGGGTCGGCGGCCATCGGCACGGCCTCGCTGGTCAACGAAAAACCTGGCGAGGTCCAAATACCTTTTGTCGCCGGTGGCTTTATAGAGCTTTATAAGAGCAAGCTCAATTTCGGGATGCCCGCACACATCGTGTCTTTTGTCCGGGCCAAAAAGCTCAGCCACCAAATCGGCATTTTTAATCGCAACATCGAGAAGTGTTCGTTTGCCGGTGGCCTGATGGTGCGCGACGGCAGCTTCGTAAAGGTGGCCGGCTAAATACAGCTCCAATTCACTGCCGAGGTCAGACCACTTAGGGCTTGTATATGGCGATAATTGGAGATTGATGATTTTCTGGGTATGGAGGTAACCATCCGGCTGCTGAGCAGCGGTGATTTTTGCAATAAAATCGTCAAGCGTTTTAATAAGCTGCGGGTCATAATGCTGCATAAGCGAAAATGACGCCCCCTCGATGGCTTTATAAAGCTGCTCATCGGCATTCCACCATTGTGATACTTTACCTTTTTTTGCGTCGGTCCGCCGAGACGCCGCGGCGGAGACAAATTTATCAATTGTGCCGGTTTCCTCCATCATCTTAAAGACGTGGGGGATTGTAACAGTGCGGTTTAGCTCGATTCGCGGCGCCCAGAATTGGTCGGTAACATTGACATCACGAATAGAAGCAGCAGTTAGAGCAGGTAGTCGCTGCTCCGCCAGACAGACGGGAGCCGCCAAGCAAACAAAAATAGCAGCAGCAATACTAATAATGGTTTTCAATTGTCGAGACATTTTAACCATTTTGTCCTTTTTTGCCGTAATAAGCTGCGAGAAAATCAGTTATTCTTTACATCATACGCCATCATAACATCACCGTGGCGGACATAAAGTCGGCCATCGGAAATTGCAGGATGCGCCCAGTGCTTGCCGGAGCCAAGTGTAACACGGAAAGAGCTAACAATCTCAAAGTCGGTTGGGATTGCCTTCACCAGAGCCAGGTCACCTGTGTTCTCATCATAACAATAAAGCATCCCGTCGGCATAGATGACCGCTCCTTTATTTGCGTTCCATCGCGTTTGGTACTTAATTTGGCCTGTGTTCCAATCGAGGCAGACCCAGTCGCCCTTGGGGATCCCGTCGAAGTTCGAGCCGTAGAGGCAGCCATCGACCAGCACAACGCCGCCATGGTGACAATCAAAGACTTGATTTGTCCACTTTGTGGAAACGCTCGTGCCATCGGCAGACAGCACGAGCATCACTGAGCCGCGTGTGAATTCACCTTCGCAAACACTGGTAATCCAGATGCAGCCATCTTGATAAACAGGCGTGATGATACCAGTGTCATAAGATAGCTCGTAGGGGAAATGCCAGACAAGCTGGCCGGTATCGGCACGGACACAGATAACCGACTTTTGTATCATATTGACCACAAGACGATTTGTGCCCTGCTGGATAAGAATAGGCGAACAATAAGCGGCTGATTCGTTAAGACCCGTTGTTGCCCAAATGGTCCTGCCTGTGAATTTGTCGAGGGCAACGATTATGCCCTTGGTGCCGCCGGGTGTGCAAATGACATTATTGCCGTCTATAAGCGGTGAGCCGCTCATACCCCAGAGGATGTTCTTACCTTCAAATTCTTTGAGGACATCGACCTGCCATACCTTATCGCCGGATTTCGTGTTAAAACACGCCAACACGCCCAAGCCGCTAAACACATAGACCCTGTCACTATCAACTGTTGGCGTGGTGCGGGTGCCGGGCATCGAGCCTCGCCACTCCGGGCTGTATGGAATCTTCCTCAGCAATTTGCCGTCAAGGTCATAAACAAACAGAAATCCCTCGCTATTCAGCATACCGGTCGTATAGATAAGGCCGTCGGCAATAGCCACAGAGGAAAAACCGACGCCGAGACCATCGGCAGACCATAAAAGTTTTGGCCCACCGTCCGGCCATTTTTTAAGGAGGCCGGTCTCTGCCGATTTTCCATCGCGGTTTGGCCCTCTGAACTGCGGCCAATCATCGCCAGAAGATATTTCAGCCAGCAGCAAAATGACCATACAATTCACTATGGCGTATTTCACGATATTCATAGTCAAACCTGGAGATTTTCAATTTACCATTATAAATTTGAAAATGCCAGACTTCAGTCTTTGGTAAGGTCAACAACACAACGAAAGCCGATTGTTGCACAGCGGTCAAGGCCCGGCCACACCAAAAGAAATTTGACGGCGAAGTTACAAGGCACAGGGCCACCATCGGTATACCAGTCGGAGCCTTGCGCTTTGTAATAGGAGCCGCCCCGGATAATGCAAAAACGGGTGCGTCCATCGCTTCTTTCGCTCTCGGTCCACTGACAGATATTGCCGCACATATCGAAGCATCCGAATGGCGAACGGCCTTGCGTAAAGGCGGTAACAGGTGTGGTGCAGCCGGATTCGCCTGCATTGCAGTGGCCCGGCTGCATTTGGTTACCCCACGGATACAATAGACCTTGCGGCCCCTGTGCGGCATATTGCCATTCCTGCTCTGTTGGCAGCCGCTTGCCCGCCCACTTTGCATAAGAGCGTGCATCATCAAGGTCAACATACACTACTGGATGTTCCTCCAATCCAGGTGGAGGCGAATTGCCTTTCCAATGTTTTAGAAAATTCTCAGGATGTTTTGGTTTATAATCAGTTGCTTTGATAAACTCGGCATATTGTGCGTTAGTAACAGGGGTGAGGTCAATTGCGTAAGGTGCAAGATCCACCTGAAGCTCGAATGTCTGCGGCTGGTGGAGCGGGTGGAAGCCGCTGCCTTTGAAATGGTCGTCCTGTGACTCATAAAAGCCACACTCACGAGTTCTGAACACTACCTTCATATTAAACTTAGCCGGTGGGATTTCAACCGTACCTGGCGGTATTTCATTTTTAGAATACTTTTTGGTCGGCGCGACAGGTTTGAGATGTGCCCGAAGAGCAGGGAATTCGGCACTAAAACCGGCACTGCTATTGAGCTTTTGCTGGCTGGTAAGAAACTTGTGAAAATCCTCTCCCAAAGCAGTATCAGTACCGGATACAAAAGCACCTATTCCTCGCGGCTGGAGCATGCCAATCAGAGCTGTAGCATCACCCTCAACAGCATCTTTTAGCTCACGGCCTCTGATAAGGTCAAAGTATCGGCAGCCACCAATATGTGGAACTTTCAGCAGAGCCCCTTCGACCTTACTTTCAGAACGATTGACCAATGTCCATAAGCGGAGACCACCGTTCTGCCACAAACTTGCATAGACATCTGGTATCTGGGTAGTGACAAGGGGAGTCCAGTTTTCTCCTGCGAAAAGAGCACTGTAGCGGCGCTGAATAGGCAGCATAACTCTCAGGATGGAGCGGTCGCGTGCGTTCCAGCCAACCCAGGTGCCAAAGACATTTTCCCAGACCATCATCCCGCTACCATTCATCCAGGCGGTGTGCAGCTCAGCTGTATGGTCGCGGCTCCATCGGTCAATCTGGTGCTGGATATGGCGGCGTTCAAACCATTTGTTCCGCAATACGCCCGGGACATGGCTATCTTTGAAACATTGTGCCCAGGACATATGATGGTCATAAATACGCTCAAGCGGTAAAGCTGCCTCTCCCTCAAGCACAACACCCGGTCGAGCTGCATCGAGCATTTGACGGAATTCGGCCGCACCTACGCTCATTGTGTCAAGAAAAATCCCATCAGCACTAATAGTCTTTACAAAAGAAACCAGAGTCTCAAGGTCTGATTTGTCCTCACGGCGGGTACCGGTGTCCCAGGGATTATAGTCAATAAAGACTTTAACTCCTCGGTCATGAAATAGACGGCTCAAGTTTCTAAGGCCTTCGAGACCTCCCGGCATATCGCGATAGAAATCGAACTGGTTCCGCTGGTCAATACCGATTCTTGGATATGCGTGCCAGAGAACAACGCTATCGAAACCACCGAACCGCTCAATTCCGTCATCAAGAAATGATTCAACGGTATAGCGGCCCTGCTCTGGGTCATAGAAGCTCTGGTCACACATCATAAGAAAACAGCAGCAGTAGCAAGATGGCACCCAGGCAAAATCCCGCCGACCGTAAAGAGTATCGTCATAATTGAGTTTCTCTCTGGCTGTTTGGCGGAATTTTATTAACAGTTCCCTGAAAGCAGGCCATTGGTCGAAAATATCAGGGGCGTGAATCAAATTTTCATCCGGTTTGATGTTCGGAATTAGCGGGGAAGAATTTGCCGTTAGCACAGATACACCGTCAATCGAGGCAACTACTCCTGCAACTACGGTCTTAAGAAACTCTCTTCTGGGTAATTTGCTCATAAAGCATCCTCTGTGTGGTTACGGTTTCTGAGCCAGTAAAAAGAGGAACATCTCTGCTGCGTGCCAGGAGTGTGGGGCACAGATTTTTCTATCCACGTATTCCTGCGAGACTAATTTCATCCCCTCATATCTTGCCTGACTGGCGTGGGCCTCCCAGGTCAATGGATACTGCTCTTTAAGTAACATCGGAGGCGGCCAATTATGAAAATGCGCCTCCGCCCAGACAAGGTAAGGATAGTTACGCGCCATCTCTCGCGAAAAGGCAGAACCTTCGACGTGGGCATCCTTGAAATCTATCCAGAATAGGGCTGAGTAAGAATCGAACACAGCCGGGATTTCGTAAGGGTCTTCCAAATGCAATGTCCGAAGGCCGAACTTGAGCCACTTGGTTTGATAGACAGGATGCTCGGCAAAATCAGACATTCCTGCTATATAATTACCTTTTTTGAACTGCGGAATCACACAAAGGACCTTATCTACTACCGGGTGATTGGCGTCGGCGACTAAAGAAAGCAGATACAGAACCTGACCAAGATTGTCTGGCTCCTGATGACCTGCATTGTTGCGGTCAAACGGCTCGTCTAATTGCAGAATCCAGGGTTTGATTAGATGAAGGTTGTTGGTTTTCTGCAGACACATAGCAACCATAGCCCCATCACGGTACCACGGCTTGGAATAAACAAAAAAGTTTGGGACAGGTTTGGAATCAACGATATTGATGAGAATTTCCTGATGCAGGATGCGTAAAAGCCCAGTATAAGGGTGGCCTTCAAACTTCGGCAAATGAATAGGTGCTTTTGTCAATGGGTCTCTCTCGCGGCCTTCCTCAAGCCAGACTGCCTGCTCGTCTTCTATTATGGAAACCGTCCTGCCATCGGAGGTTTTCAGCCGGACGGTGTATTGCGAAGGAAGTATTTTCTCTTCTACGACCTGCCATTTGCGGAAGACCTCACTTGTCCGCGCATCAAAGAGAGTCCCATCCTTATAGATAAATTTTCGGCGGTTGCCCATCCCAAAAAGGTAGAAATTAACCTTGGGAAGTTGCATTGTCAGTTTAGAATCTTGCTTGTCTGTGGAGGATTTATCCGCCAGATATATGGCGGATTCGGCATAAACTGAGCTGCAAAAAACCACAAAAAGGCAATACCAACCAAGACCTGCAAGCACAGCAGCGTGGCGTGTCTTGCCATTCATTCGGCACCTCTTGTATTTAGTTTATAGATGCACCTTTCGTCCCGTTGGAAAACGAGCGAGAAAAACGACAATGGGGATTTTACGGAAAACAGGCGAAAGCGTCAAACGCAAACCTTAGCGGAGCGAAGAAGGTCGGGCGTGCTTGGTTCGACCAAGCTCACCACGGTCGGCTTCCGTGTGCTTTGTTCATTTCATCGGATTCTCAAACCACAACATCGCCAGCGCCGCCGGCGGGCCGTCATTCGTCCCATACTCCCCGCAGTTGGCGATGATATCGATATCACCATCGCCATCGACATCGTGGAAGAACGCCTGGTCCCACTTCTCGCCGACGTACGTGTCACGACCATTGTAGTCGTCGCCCCATTTGATTATGTGGGTCTTCCAGTTGTCTGCACGTGGTTCCTTGCCTTCGTATTCCACCCAATAGACCGCCGCTTTGTCCTTCGGCAGATAACCCTCGTCCTGGATGAGAAAGCCGATGATGCCCTGTTTGCCATCGCCGTTTAGATCGAACACGTGCGTCGGGCGAGAACGCCATTGTGTTTCCGGTGGTTTCGGGATCCTGACAAGTTCCCAGTTCTCAGCACCGGTGTTCCGAAAGAAGTAAATCGTCTGGCGGCTTTCCGGTTGTAAAACCAGGTCAGGGCGTCTATCACCATCGATGTCATCGACGCCAAGTTGCGGCTTGGTGTAAAACTCCTGACCTCGATAAATTAGGTGGCGCTTCCACGGCTGGCGCTGCTCTGGCTTGCCTGCTCCGGGATTCTCACACCAGACCAGTTTGATCGCGTCGTACGGCGTGTTCCAATCGGAATCAAGATCGGCGATGTCCTCGTCGCCATCGACGTGGCCGTCGCCGTCAAAGCCGCTCAGCACGATGCTCTCGGCATTTTTGATCTGACCGATATCCACCGACGGCCAACTATCAACCGACTTGACCTTTTCCAGGCCCGGATGGAATGACAGCCGAACCAGGCCGGACCATTCGTAATTCGTCAGGTAATCCGGCAGCCTGTCCCCGTTGACATCGGCCCAGTCCAATCCGTTCGACCAGGCACGCTGGGGATTGTCAATCTGGTGAATGATCCAGCCGCTTTCGAGCTTCTTGTAGGGGGGGGGTAGATATGGATTGTTGTTTGACCACCCGTGTATTTGCCTTCGGCTTTGTCGAATTTCTTCTCCGGCTGACGTCCATTTAAAAGCTCGACGGGGGTGGACCTGCCGACACCGGACAGGGTGGTGGGTTGCGAGGCAGATGAGGCAGCAACCGGCGATGAGCCTTGTGTTTCCTCCCCCTCGATCTGCTTCTTTACGATCGTGCCGTCCTCAGCCACGTCCACTTCTATCTCCCGGCCGTCGGGCAGCTCGGCGGGACCACGCCTTTGGATGTGGTCATCGACTTTGGACAGACGGCG
>CAZKOQ010000124.1:0-8687 GCA_964554425.1 uncultured Pirellulales bacterium
GGATGCGCCATCTGTTATCCAACATTATGAGGAGAGACTTCGATGCACTGGAGCTGCTGCGAAAAGTGGGTGAGAGAAAAGGCGTCAAGCTTGTCAACGAGCAATGGAGGCAACTGGCGTGGTTATGGTATGAGCCGTTAAGTAAGCTCGCTAAGATTGAGCCGGGGATAAAGCAGACACTCACTAAGCTAAAGGGCTCGGGATTGAAGTTAGGAATTGTGTCTAATACTTTTGTGAATGGTTACTCTTTGGAGAAGCACCTGCAACGGTTGGGGTTGCTGGAGTTTTTCAGCGTGCGGGTGTTTTCGCACGAGTTTGAGTTTCGTAAGCCCGACGTGCGGATTTTCGAGACGGCCGCCGAACGGACTGGCGAGCCGATAGAGAACATAGTGTTCGTCGGTGACAGCATATACAGGGATATCAGGCCCGCGCTGAAAATCGGGATGTATGCCGTTTTGAAAAATGCATACACCAACTCCGGCAGAAAAACACCACAAGGCGCCTGGAAGATAAGCCAGCTTGTTGAGTTGCCGGGCGTGATTGAAAGAATCAACGCAGATTTGGTAAATAGTTAATACTCTTTAGTCGATATTTCTTAATGGTTGGTTAATGGTTATTAGGGAGAGGATTTAGGGTGCTATACAGCGAGGCGGGCGGGAATTTAATAGGAAATTCGCATGAATATAACTGACGCGGCTTATCAGAAATGTATTAACCCAACTTGTGGGGCGGAGTTTGATTGCAGAGAGGCGATATTTAAGTGCCCTAAGTGCGGGGAGCTTTTAGATGTGCGCTATAACTGGGACAGGATAGATGTGCCGAAGAAACTAAACGATTTTGCCAGACGATGGGCCAGTAGAAACAACAGATTAGATTTTTCAGGGGTATGGCGATTTCGGGAGCTGCTTAATTTCTGCGAAGATAAATACAAAGTAACAATTGGCGAAGGCCAGACGATTTTGCAGCAAAATGATGCGGTGGCTAAATATGTCGATATACAGCAGGGACGCTTGTATCTGCAATATGAAGGGCTGAATCCATCCGGCTCGTTCAAAGATAATGGAATGGCGGCGGCGTTCAGCCACGCGACGATGGTCGGTGCAAAATCCTGTGCCTGCGCCTCAACCGGCAACACCTCCGCGTCAATGGCACTATATGCGGCAAGCTTGCGCCTGAAGTGCACGGTCTTTATCGGCTCAGGCCGAATCGCCTTTGGCAAACTATCCCAGGCGATGGATTATGGAGCACAGACAATTCAGATACACGGCGACTTCGATGATTGTATGCGCCAGGTTCAGGATGTCTGCACAAAGCTGGGGCTGTATTTAGTCAATTCGTTGAATCCATTTCGTCTCGAAGGGCAAAAGACCATAATGTATCGCATCATCGAGCAAATGGATTGGACTGTGCCGGACTGGATTATTGTGCCGGGCGGAAACTTAGGTAACTCAAGCGCATTTGGTAAAGCATTTTGGGAGCTAAAAGAGCTGGGACTGATTGAACGGATACCACGTATGGCGGTTATAAATGCAACAGGCGCCAGCACATTGTTTGACCTTGCCAACGACAAGAAACTGATGTGGAATAATGGTAGGGTTAATCAGAAAATCATCGATGACCATTATGCGGAGTTGACTACGCGGAAATTTTCGCCGCACACCTGCGCGTCGGCGATTGAGATTTCCAGGCCGGTGAACTTAAAAAAATGTCTGCGTGCGATTGAGCAAACCGACGGCGTGGTGCGGAAGGTTCCGGATGAAGAGATTCTCGATGCAAAGGCAATTGTGGGTAAACACGGCCTGGGCTGCGAGCCGGCCTCGGCGGCTACGATAGCGGGATTAAAACACTTAAGAGCTGAAGATGTAATCGGTGCCGATGAAAAGGTTGCTTGTGTCCTGACCGGCCATCCGTTGAAGGACCCCAATATAACGGTCAACTACCACAAGGAAAGGCAGGGCCAATTCAGCAATCCGCCTATAGAGGCGCCGAACAACCTTGATGAGATTATTAAGCTGATAGGGTAACGAGGGCATTTTCGCCTTTTTTCTCAGGAGAGTTTATAGAGGCGATTTCCCTGTTTATCTGGGGTTGATTCAGGGGGCAGCCAAACCTGTCTGGTCAATCGGATTTTCCATTTATGAATGGTCGGCTGGGCATCTGGAGAGCTATTGCGGTTAGGTTGGCGTATTTATCAGAGCAGAAATAACATAGCCGACGGTGAGGGCGAGACAGCCGAGGGTGTGCAGAAGCACCGTCAGTTGGCTGGCGCGATATTGGCCGGGCTTGGCCAGGTCTTCCTTATTTGCGGCTTTCATTGCCAAAATCGCTATCGGCAAGGTAAATAGATAAAATAGTCCCGCAAGAAACATCAAGCGATAAGTCAATAAAGCTATCGCAATAAGAAAACTCGAAGAAAGTGCGGCTCGGTAAATCCATATAGAGACGGGGATGCCGAGACGGACTACAAGCGTCCTCTTGTTGACGGCAGCATCAGCGGCGACATCCGGAAATTCATTTACAAAAATCACCAAGAAAATCAATATGCCGACGATACAGGCAGGCAAAATTGGGGCAGTATCGATTGTCCCTGTCTGCAAATAGTATGAGCCATATACTGGAAGCAATCCGAACAACAGAGCGATAACAAGCTCCCCTACGCAGCGGTAGCCGAGTTTGATAGGGGGAGAGGTATAAAAAAAGCCGCCGA
Source organism: uncultured Pirellulales bacterium (assembly GCA_964554425.1). GTDB lineage: Bacteria > Planctomycetota > Phycisphaerae > Sedimentisphaerales > Anaerobacaceae > CAYWXK01. The sequence continues at coordinate 2,708 of CAZKOQ010000124.1, forward strand.
CCAGTCCAATAATGCCGATAATCAGAATGAAAAGCCCTTTTGTTAGAAGAAGGATTATTATTCCGATTACCGACCCCACAGCCAGGCAGCCAAGAGAAAGCATCAATATGGTTTTGGGGGAGAGGATGCCTTTCTGGATGTAGCGGCTGCCGCCGGAAAATGGCGTGGGATTTTTGTTGGCCCAATCATTTCCGGATATGTGGTCGAAGTAGTCGTTGGCCAGGTTGGCGCCCGAGTGAAGGGCCATTATCGAAAGTATCGCCAAAATGAAAAGATGCGGGTGGAAAGTGCCGGAGGTCGCGTAGCCCAGTGCTGAGCCAACAAGGACAGGGGCGGCACTGGCGACCAGAAACTTGGGACGCGACGCCAGAAAGAGGACTTCAGCAGTTTTTAGCTTTGTGAACGGCATTTTTTAGGTTGCCTATTTTCGTTTGTTCATTATTCACTGTCAATAAACTATGAACCAATGACTAATAAACTATAATATCAAAAAATGAGGATGAGGAATGAAAACTGGCAAAAAATGTGGAGACAGATGAAGCATTGGAGATTAAATTTTTCTATATGAACAAGGCGTTCGATAAATACAAAGCCGTTCTTATTTGCGTTTTTTTAGCAGTTTCTACACTGGTGGTCTATTGGCGTGTTCTTTACAGCGACTTTGTTAATCTTGATGACCCGATGTATGTTACGGAAAACCAGTTCGTCAATACTGGACTCAGCTTAGAGAACATCGAGTGGGCCTTTAGCGTGGGCAAGGTCGCCTACTGGCATCCCTTGACGTGGCTATCTCATATTTTGGACTGCCAGCTTTTTGGGCTAAGGCCCGGCTTGCACCATCTGACCAGCGTAGTTATCCACATAATAAACAGCGTCCTATTATTTGCAGTCCTTAAACGGATGACCGGTGCGGTATGGAGGAGCGGATTTGTTGCAGCTATATTTGCGCTGCACCCCATCAATGTAGATTCCGTGGCGTGGGTTGCAGAACGTAAGAGCGTCCTCAGCACACTGTTTTGGCTGGCGACGATGTTAGCTTACACAGGTTACGCACAGCGTGGAGGGCTTTTTCGATACTCGGTTACGCTTATACTCTTTACGATGGGCCTTCTGGCCAAGCCGATGCTGGTAACGCTGCCATTTGTGATGCTGCTTATGGACTGGTGGCCATTGGGTCGATTTTCCGGTCGGAAGGGTAAGAAAGGCAGTAAGGCCCAAACAACCAGCGATTGGAAAACAATTGGCCTGCGCTTGGTATGGGAAAAGATGCCGTTTTTCGTTCTTTCGGCGGTCTCATCATATCTATCTTATCTATCCGTTCGGCGGCTTGGAATCACGATATCGACAAAGTTCGTGCCGATTGGGCTCCGTATTGCGAACGCCCTGGTTTCGTATATAAGCTACATCGGACAAATAGTCTGGCCGCGGAAGCTGGCGGTCTTCTATCCGTATCCTGAGAAGATACCGCTATGGGAAGGTGCAGGGGCTCTCGTGGCGCTTATATGCGCAACCATTGTGCTGCTATGGAGCTTAAGAAAGAGGCCTTATCTATCGGTGGGATGGTTATGGTTCGTCGGCACTTTGATACCTGTTATTGGGTTAGTGCAGGCGGGACTTTGGCCTGCGCTGGCGGACCGCTGGGCTTATGTGCCGATGATTGGTTTGGCTGTTGCCGCCGTGTGGGGGCTTGGGGACATTGCAGCAAAGCTGCGATTGCAAAAAGCGGCGATGCTTTTTGCCGGTGTCTATGTTCTCGCTTTGCCGGTATGCACATATCTGCAAACAGGGTTCTGGCAAAACAGCTTTACGCTTTTCGGTCGGGCACTTAGCGTAACAAACGACAACTACATAGCACACCTGAATTTTGGCAACGCGCTTATCAAGGATAACAAAATAGATGAGGCAATGCAGCACTATCGAACAGCAATTGAACTGCGCAGCGAATACGCCGATGCGCACTATAATCTCGGAGTCGCATTTTCGCTAAAGGGTAAAGACAAAGAGGCGATTGAAGAGTATTACACGGCAATACGATTGAAGGAGGACCACTGGAAGGCAAGATTTCGCCTGGCTGACGCACTGGCCAGAGCCGAGCAGCTTGATGAGGCAATAGCTCACTACGACAAGGTTGTCCGGCTTCAGCCGGGGAATGTGGAGGTATATAACAATTTTGCCTTAGCTCTGGTCAAAAAAGGAAGGATTGATGAGGCAATCGAATATTACAACAAGGCCCTGGCAATCAAGCCGGATTCCACAGAGATACTCAATAATTTTGGCAATGCGCTGGTTGAGAAGAAGGAATTCTACCAGGCGGTTGTCTGTTTCAAGAAGGCCTTGAGCTTGAAGCCCGAATTTGCTGAAACATATTATAATCTTGCCAATGCCCTCAAACAGACAGGACAATTTAGTGAAGCGGCCATTCATTATCGGGAGGCGCTGCGACTTAACCCGGGCGATGTTGACGCTCATTATAGTCTTGCCCTGGTCCTGGTCGAACTGAAAGAATACGATGAGGCGATTACACATTTTGAAAAGGCGGCTCTATTAGCTCCGGATTTTGCGCAGCCACACTATCAATTGGGTATAATCTTTGTTAGTCGTAACGAGATTGATAAGGCGATAGAGCAGTTCCGCCAGGTTCTTCGTATTCATCCGAATGATGCCCAGATGCACTGCAACCTGGGCACCTTATTAGTTAGACAGGGGAAAATCAACGAAGCAATAGAGGAATTTCGGACTGCCTTGAAACTGGACCCCCGTTTTACTAAGGCGAGTGAACAATTAGAAGCGGCATTGGCGAAGAAGGGCACTTCAAAACCGCGGTGAGAGGTTTGATTCAGGTCTCTTGGGGATAAATCCATCGAAGTTATCAGGTGGGATATATCTGCCATGCTGGCAGAGGAGCAGTTCTTGTGCGGTAGTTTGGCAGGTGTTGTTGATTTGAGATTGGTTATGCAACGTCTTTTAGAGACGGCACTTACGTAAATGCCGTGTCGTCAGCGGCATTTGGCACGATATTTGCACATTAAAAAAAGATGCGCAGCTATGGTTTGGAATTTGTCAAAACTTGATGAAATTAACTTGCTGGCCAGCGGGGCAAACTGGGCATGGCCGGACGCTATGCGCTATATATTTCGACCAAGAGGTGTTAATCTGCTGGTAGCTGAGACCGCAGACGAATTTGTTAACGTCATCGGGAACAGACGCATCCATACCACGATTGTGGATATGGATTCGGAAAGAATCGACGCCCTGACAACCATCAGGATTATCAGGATAGATTATCCGAATTTGCCGTGCATTTTGCTGACAAACACGGCTGGCGAGGCGCTGCTCGGCGAGGCACTGCGGCTTGATGTTTTCAGCGTGATTGACAAGCCCGTCGATATGAGCGTGTTACTTGAGCAGCTGAACAGGTTGTTCATAAAAAAGTATAATTGTGACGTTTTCGCACAATAAAGGCAGGGCCCCGGATAGATTACTTTTTATTCGGGAAGCTGCTGTAGTTTCCGCCCAAAACGAACCGGCGGACAGATAAAAGGTGGAGAGTTTTTTGACTTGAAAGGAGTAAGGACAAATGAAGATTCGACCATTGGCAGATAAGGTGCTTGTTCAGCGTCTGGAGGCAGAAAACAAGACCTCTGGCGGCATAGTGCTGCCGGACACCGCCAAAGAAAAACCGCAGAAAGGCAAAGTCGTCAGCGTCGGCGACGGCAAAGTGCTGGAGGATGGGACCGTGAGAAAATTGCAGGTAAAAAAAGGAGACACAGTCCTTTTTACAAGCTACGCTGGAACGGAAATCAAGATAGAGGGCAAAGAGTATCTGATTATGAGCGAATCAGATATTATGGCGGTGGTTGAGAAATAGCTCTTAAGCAAACTATAAGGGGAATGAACTGGGAAATCTGTGACCATAAGAAGGAGAAATAAAGTATGGCAGCTAAAAAGATAGCTTTTGGAACTGATGCGCGTTCAGCCATTAGAGAAGGAGTGAAGAAGCTTGCAAAGGCGGTCAAGATAACACTTGGGCCATGCGGCAGGAACGTGGTTCTGGAGAAGTCGTTCGGTTCGCCGACTGTAACCAAAGACGGCGTTACGGTGGCTAAAGAAATTGAGCTGGAAGATGCTTACGAGAACATGGGTGCGCAAATGGTCAAGGAGGTGGCCTCAAAGACTTCAACTGTGGCCGGTGATGGGACAACGACCGCTACGATTCTGGCTGAGAGCATTTTCGATGAGGGTCTGAAGAACATTACAGCCGGTGCCAATCCGCTCCAAGTGAAGCGAGGTATCGAAAAGGCCGTGGAAACAGTCATTGATGAGCTAAAGAAAATGAGCATACCCGTTGAGTCGAGCAGACAAATAGAACAGGTTGCGACCTGCTCGGCCAATCAGGATGTCGAAATCGGCAAAAAGCTGGCTGAGGCGATGGAGAAGGTCGGAAAAGACGGCGTCATCACTGTAGAGGAGGGGCAATCGCTGGAGACGGTAGTCGAGCTGGTTGAGGGTATGCAGTTTGACAAGGGGTATCTAAGCCCGCATTTCATCACCAACCTTGAGAATATGACGGTGGAGTTAGAGAAGCCATATATTCTGGTGCACGAAAAGAAGATAAGCGCGGTAAAGTCCCTTGTGCCGCTGCTCGAGAAGGTTGCCAAGCAGGGTAAGCCCCTGTTGATTATTGCCGAGGAGGTTGAGGGCGAGGCGCTGGCAACGCTGGTCGTCAACAAGCTGCGGGGAGTGCTGCAGTGCGCAGCGGTCAAGGCACCTGGCTTTGGCGACAGGCGTAAGGCCTTACTTAGTGACATTGCCACGCTTACAGGCGGAGAGCCAATCTTTGAGGACTTAGGGCTTCAGCTGGAGAATATCGAGCTGCGTCAGCTCGGCAGGGCAAAGCGAATTACTATCGACAAAGACGCCACCACTATTATCGAAGGCGGCGGAAGCACTGACGCGATTAAGGGCAGAATCGAGCAGATTAAAAGTGAGATTGAGAAGTCCACCAGCGATTATGATATCGAGAAGCTGCAGGAAAGATTGGCAAAACTGGCCGGCGGCGTGGCTATGATTAAAGTCGGTGCGGCAACTGAGACGGAAATGAAAGAGAAGAAAGCTCGCGTAGAGGATGCGCTGCACGCCTGCCGGGCGGCGGTAGAGGAAGGCATCCTGCCCGGCGGCGGAGTGGCGATGCTGCGGGTCCTGTCGGCACTGAATAAAATCAAAACCGTCGGCGATGAGAAGGTCGGAGTTGATATCGTTCGCAGGGCAGTTGTGGCGCCGATTAAGCAAATTGCCGAGAACGCAGGGCTTGACGGCTCGATTGTGGCGCAGAAGGTTATGGAGAGCAAAGAGAAAAACTTCGGCTACGATGCTCTGCGCAAGGAATACGGGGATATGATTGAGTTCGGTGTTATTGTGCCGACGAAGGTTGAACGAATTGCGCTGCAGAACGGCGCTTCGATTGCATCGCTATTGCTGACCACCGATGCGGTAGTCTGCGAGATTCCGGAGAAGAAGGAAACGCCTCCTGCGATGCCGCCCGGAGGTGGAATGTATTAATCGCCAAGAATCAAAGGGCCTCCATATCGGGGGCCCTTTTTTTTACGCATTTTATAAACTCAAACTGACCGATACAATGACATCAACAATCATAAGTTCTTTATTCATAAGAGAATATAGCACTTGTCCTTCTGAGCGAACCTGTCCTAAGCAAAGTTGAAGGAACGAAGTGAAGCGAAGAATCTGGCTCAATTATCCTGTCATTCTGAACGAAGTGAAGAATCTGGTCGATGGATTAAATTTGACACTCACTTGCGGCCCAGATGCTTCGCCTTTCGGCTCAGCATGACAATAAAATCGGTCAGTTTGAGTTATAAAGCAAGCTGCAGGTTCCGGACTTTTTGCAGGGCCGAGACCGTAAAAATTACCGGATACAGCTCTTCAAAATACCAGAGCCGGGCGAAATAAAGACCTATCGGGG
>CAZKOQ010000125.1:0-8667 GCA_964554425.1 uncultured Pirellulales bacterium
AAATACGGGTGAACAAAAGACAAGGCCGTGGGGCTTTTGGCCTACGGTAGGATTTTCGCTCATTATTTTTATAGTTTATACAGTTATCCAGGTGATCATATTTATCATATTCGCGGTGCTTGCCGCACTTCAGACCCAAAAGTTCGATATTGAGCAATATGTAAAGGGTCTGGAATCAAACGGCTTGTTTCTGGCAATAGCAACGTGTGCTGCTGCACCGTTTACCATCGGGATGACGATACTTTTTGCTAAAATCCGCAAGCAAATCACAATCAAGGAGTATCTCGGTTTGCACAGTGTTGGATGGAAAGAGCTGCTTAAGTGGTCTTTAATTCTTCTTATTTTTTCGGGCTGTTTTGACACGCTCACATACTTATTAGGTCGATCTGTTGTCCCGGAGTTTATGCTTGCCGCATATAAAAACGCATATTCTACGCCATTATTGTGGTTTGCTCTTGTAATTGCTGCGCCTTTAACTGAAGAGATATTTTTCCGAGGTTTTGTTTTCAAAGGAATCGAGCATTCAAGACTGGGGCCGGCAGGGGCAGTAATTATAAGCGCGCTGGCCTGGTCGGCTATACACCTCCAATATGATGCTTACGGCTTAGCCGGTATTTTTGCAGGAGGCCTGCTTCTCGGGTACGCCCGCTTCAAGAGTAAATCCACATATCCATCTATTATTATGCATGCGGTTCAAAACATCATTGCAACCGTGGAGGTAATTATCTGCCTGAGAATGATGCCAAGCGCTGTCTAATCATTTTCTCCCTCCGGTTGTAACTCACCGCTTCTTTTTATTACCACGCCGGCAGGTGTATCCCTTCCATAAACTGCCCCTGTTCCTCTATTTTCAACCTTCAAAGCCAGCTTTTATTCCCCCATCAAGACGGCAGTGAGAATCCTCATAACCTATAAAATTCACAGAACTTGGAACCGAGAGAGGGTATTTTGCGAACATTTGTTGCCCACCAATAGTAAATGTGATATAATAATTCTTGCGAATTTTGTTCTGTCGTTCGTGCAAACCGTAGGGCAAAATTAAAGGTCACTGTAAGGAGAACTTTTGAATGAACGCTAACACTACAAGGAACCTGCTGATTCTGATTGTATTCGCATTTGTGCTGGGGACTGTTCTTCTTATCGCCGATGCCAATACCGCACCCCCTGCCTGTCCAAAGAGCGGGCTTTGCCAGATGATGTGTAATAAGCCGTGCTGCCAGGAAACCGGCTGCCTCCCGCCACAGTGCGGTTGCGGCGGAGGGTGTGGCTGCGTAAAGAGCTGTGCATCTGAAAAAATCCCAAACTGCGCCCCAAAAGGGTGTCCTGCTGGGCAAACCGGCGCCTGCTGCGGCAAATAGCCACTATTGGCAGAAAAAGCAGCCACAGCCATCAGTCAACAATTGATTATTTACAATTTACTATTTACTATTGAACGACGTTGCCCTCCCTTGTGCTGTCCCCTGCTCTTGCTTCGCAAGAAGCTGCGGGGGCGGAATTTGGAAATATTAAATAGAAAATATTAAATAGAAAATAATAAGTTGACCTTTCTGTTTTCAGCCCCCCCAAGGGGTGATAAAAAATGGCCGCAATGCGCCATTTTCTCTATTCTCACCCTCTTTCTGCCTCACCCCTGAGGGGCAAATTCGGGCAATTTCCTTTGACATATACCACCCCGCCGGGTATCATATTTGTTTTATCCCTTGGGGATATTCGGCTTTACAATCCTTCGAGTAAAGTGGGGCTGTAAGCCGTTTGTATAAGGTCTGTGGCACGTCCTACACCACGATGTTGTGTAGGTGCAGGGCACGCACAAATAAGCAAGGCCCTTCGTCACGCTGTTGAGAAGGGCAAGGCGTGCGGACAGTAACCCAAATAGAAGAGGTTGTCCGCCAGACCTCAAGTTTTGGGAAGGTCTTTTATGAGTGATTATATAGTCCTGGTAAAACAAGTTCCAGACGTAACACAAATAACCGACAATGCGTTTGACCCTGAGAGCGGCACGCTCATCCGGAGCCGCTTAGCCAGCGTAATAAATGAACTGGATACCCAGGCGCTCGCCTTTGCAAACTATATGAAGCGACTGAGCCGCGACGATAGCGCCAAAATAATTTGCCTCAGCATGGGCCCGCCGATGGCTGAAGAGGTCCTTAGGTATAGTCTTGGCCGGTGCGCCGATATGGCTATCCTGCTTACCGACAAAGCTCTTGGAGGGGCAGATACCGTCGCAACCGCAAATCCCCTCGCGTTCGCCATCAGAAAAATAGCCAAAGAAATCCTCAAAAACGACGGCAACTATTACGTCATCTGTGGGATGCAATCAGTAGATGGTGATACCGCTCAGGTTCCGCCCCAGATTGCTGAGGAGCTTGGCTTATGCTGCATCACTTATGTTACAAACGCCGAATTCAAAAACAATCGTTTTGAGCTCACACGGATAATAAGCGGCGGCAGCCAGACAGTTGCCGCAAAAAAGCTCCCTGCCGTAATAACCGTTGCCAAATACGAGTATCCTCTATTCGCCACGTTTGCAGGCACCCGCCGGGCAAACAGAATCGAAGTCCTTCGCTGGGGCAGCGCCGACATTAAAGCCACCTTCATCGGTGTCGCCGGCTCCAAGACAAGCGTAATACGAGTTTTCCCACCGGGTAAAAGTTCCAGAAAATGCCAGCAGGTAAGTGACGTAAAGTCATTAGCCAAGCTGATTGTTGACAGCATCAAAAGCAGCGACGGTCAGGCCGGCCGCAGCAGCGACACCAAGACGCTTCGCTACGTTCTCCCACAGAGACGCTCCAGCAAGCTCGACAGGGGATTTGAAGGAACAAAAAAAGAAAAAGAGGACTACGAATTCTTAGCTTCTTCGCTGCGTGAGCTCGGCGTTACCGACGCCGGTCGTATCGACGAGACGGTTAAGGAAAAACTTCTTGCCGCTGCCGGCGAGCGTTTTCACAAGAAGGCGCTCGATGATATGATAGAGGGTCTGAGCATTACCGAGCCATCCTTCAAAGGCGAGGTATGGGTTGTCGCCGAACATAGCGACAGCACCGTTCACCCTGCCACCTTTGAGCTTGTAGGCAAGGCGCGCGACCTGGCGGACTCCCTCGAAACCAAAGTAGGGATATGCTTAGCCGGCTATAACCTTCAGCCGATGACCAAAGACCTCGTTGCGGCGGGAGCCGACAATATTTACGTTATCGAAGACATACTTCTGAAGGCATTTGACCCGACTGCTTATCGCAAAGCCATCGCCGATGCAATAAGCACATTCTGGCCCCAGATTGTCCTATATGCTGCAACGCCACAGGGCAGGATGCTTGCGCCAATGGTCTCGTACAGGGTTGGCTGCGGCCTGACCGCCGATTGCACATCCCTCGACATCAGAGACAGCTCGCGGAAAAACCAGATAGGCATCCTCCTGCAGACCCGTCCCGCGCTGGGCGGCAACGTGATGGCAACAATTTGCACAAAGAACTCAAAATCACAGATGGCAACGGCAAGGCCGGGTGTTATGAAACGGCTTCCCCCAGACGCTTCAAGAGCAAGCAAAATCATCCGGCACAAGGTTGGGCTTAACGAAGACGATATCGGTCTGCAAATTATAAAAACTGAATTAGGCACGGGACAGGTGAACTTCAACGCCGAGGTAATTGTCAGCGGCGGCAAAGGTATGCAGAGTAGAGACAATTACGAACACCTCGTAGGCGCGCTTTGCGAAGGGCTGCGAAAAAGACTGAATACTTCCGTAGAAAGAGGCGCTTCTCGTGCGGCAGTTGAGCAGGGCTTCACCGAACGTGCACACCAGGTCGGCCAGACCGGCACATCAATCGGGCCAAAACTCTACCTTGCCCTGGGAATATCCGGCGCAATCCAGCATATGATAGGCGTGTCTAATACCGAAATCATTGTCGCCGTCAACAGCGACCCGAACGCGCCGATATTCAGACAGTGCGACTATTACATTGTCAGCACCGTGGAAGATACTATCCCTAAGCTGGTTGCCGAGCTGGAAGCGAACTAAAAACTCAAAACTAAATCCGCCAAGCGTCTGGTGGATAAAAACTCAAAACCGTAGAGTAACCGGAGTCAAAAGTGCCAAACAACAAAGACTACAACAGAGTATCAGTTCTGGTCGTTGGTGCAGGCCCAGCGGGTCTGGCGACCGCAATCCAGCTCAAAATCCTAAAGCCGCAGGTCGATATCTGCGTGATAGAAAAGGGCGCCGACCTCGGCAATCACAGTCTCTCCGGCGCTGTTCTGGAGCCGCAGCCCCTTCACTCGCTGCTTGATTCCGCCGTCCCCGGCTGGCAGCAAAGCGATGCGGCAAAGGACGTGCTCGCAAACAAAATCGACAAAGACGATATTATGTTCTTTTTGGGTAAGAAACTGGCATTCAACATCTTCTTTGCAATCAATCTCGCTAAAAATTTTCGCCTCGGCTTCGGCCAGATGATACACAAAGGCGACTATTCAATATCAATAAGCAAGCTCACCAAGTGGATGGGGCAGATTGCAAAAAACCTCGGAGCGGAGGTCCTCACCGGCTTTGCCGCCGAAGACATAATTCTCAACGAATCCGAAGGCAGGGCGGCAGGCGTAAAACTTGTTGACCGCGGACTCGATAAAGAAGGACATAAGCAGCCGAACTACCTCGAAGGCGAGGTCATAAACACCGATTTCATAGTCCTTGCTGAGGGCTGTGACGGACTTGTGGCAGAGAGATTCATCGAAAAAGCAGGTCTTCAAAGAGAAAATCCACAGCTATTTTCCGTGGGGGTAAAAGAGCTTATAAAGGTAAGCAGCGAACAATACAACAGCTTCACCTCAGGCCGAGTCGTTCACGCTATGGGCTATCCAATCTGGACACCTGTTGTTGGTCCTGGAATGTTCGGCGGCGGCATCATTTACGCCGGCGCCCAGGACCATTTATCCGTCGGTATGATTGTCGGCGCCGACTGGAAATATTGCGACTTCAATCCGCAGGACGCCTTGACAAATTTCAAGAAACATCGCTTCGTCAACAAGTTTATCGAAGGCGGCGCCGTCGTTGAGGCCGGCGCAAAAATGATTCCGGAGGGCGGCTTCTACGCCATCCCCAAAGACCCGCGAACCGGCAACATCGGTAAAGGCAACGTGATGATTCTCGGAGACAGCGCCGGATTTGTAAATATGCTCAAAATAAAAGGCCTTCACAACGCCATCGACTCCGGCATCCAGGCCGCAAAGGCAATCGCCGAAACCCTTGATAACCCACAGTCGGCGGCATCAAAATATACTGAGCTAATCCACAACTCGAATATCGCCAGGGAAATGAAGTCTGCCAGAAATTTTCGGCAAACAGTCGCCAGGTTCGGGCCTCTCCAAGGAATGCCGCTTTCGGTTCTTGGGAGTTTGCTGCCGAAATTCAAGACAGAATGTGACTACGAGGCAATGACAATTGCTCGTTACCGTCTCAAGCCCAATCAGCAGTTTGACAAGGATACTTTCACCGCCGTTGCAGCAACTGAGCACCGAGAGGAACAGCCATCGCATCTTAAGATTCTGGATAGCGAAGTTTGCAGCACCAAATGCACTCCTTTATTCAACAGTCCCTGTATTTCGTTCTGCCCGGCGGGAGTATATGAGACAATTCAGGGTCAGGTAAAGCCGGCCAACCCATCCAACTGCCTCCACTGCAAAACCTGCCAGAGGAAATGTCCTTTTAACAATATCAGATGGACTGTGCCTGAAGGCGGCGGCGGGCCGCGATACAAACGAATGTAAAACATAAGTAAACTTGGCGATACCGGAAACCAAATTAGTCATCCCACTGGCAGATATTAAGGACTGCGATGAATCTTCCGTCGGCGCTAAAGCCATCGGTCTTGCCCGGATGGACCGCATCGGCTTATCCGTCCCTGCCGGTTTTTGTGTAACCGCCGCTGCTTATCACGAGCACCTAAAGTGTAACGTCATAGTGCCTATACTCGCGGCTGATACGGCAAAACTTATAGATGCAGAGCACGAAAGAAGACGCGATATTCTGGCAGGCATCGCAGGCATCCGGCAGACCGTAATCGCGGCACCGATGGCAGAAGAGCTTGTTGAAGAGATACGAAGTAACTACGCGACGCTAAAAGCTCACCGCGTCGCCGTCCGGTCATCGGCTACTGCCGAGGACCTGCCCGGCCACTCCTTTGCCGGCCTATATGACACGTACCTCGGCGTTACCGGCATCGACGATTGCATCAAGGCCATCCAAAAATGCTGGGCCTCGTTCTGGACAGAGCGGGCATACAGCTACCGCGAGAAGAACGGGTTTGACCACCTCGAAGCAAAAATGGCTGTAATTGTTCAGTCGCTTGTCCCTGCTGATGCTTCCGGCGTGCTTTTCACGGCTGACCCCCTTACTGGCCGGACTAACCGAGTAATAGTTGAAGCGACTTTCGGACTTGGAGACCTCCTCGTTTCCGGCAAGGTGGCCGGCGACCGCTTCCTCATAAATAAGAAAAATCTTAGAATTCTGTCTCGCACAGTAGCCGAGAAGAAAATAGAGCACATTTTTGACAACCGAGGATTGGTAACAGAGCAGGCGGTGCCTGCCGAACAATCGCACAAACCCTCCATTGATGACAGGACTGCCCGGAAGCTGGCCAAGCTTGCGAAGAAGGCCGAAATCCGGTTCGGCGGCCCACAGGATATGGAATGGGCGCTGGATGGGACCAAAATATTTTTTCTTCAATCCAGGCCCATTACGGCACTTGTCACGGCACCTTCATCTCGCGACCGCTGGATTTGGAGTAATTTCCTTGCCCAGGAAGTTATGCCTGATGTCGTCACGCCCCTCACGAAGTCACTCATTGACAATGTGGCAGAGGATATGTTCGACCCTATCTTTGACATTTTTTGCATCAACAGGAGAGGGACACCCATTTACGACTATTTCGCGGGGCGCGTTTACTTCAACGCAAGCTTCTGGGCGGCTGTCGGAAGACATATTCCGGGTTTTATGCGGTATGACTTCGCCAGATTCACTGGAAGCAACCCGGCTTTGGCTAAAGTAGTTGAAATACTCAAAAATGTGACAGAGGACGACCTGCCGGAGATAAAAGTCAGCCGAACACGATTCATCCTGAAACTCCCTCTTTTGATTGTCGGAATTCTCTCCAGCACACCCCAAAAAGGGCAAACCATACTCGCAGAAACCAGAGCCAAAAATAAAAAATGGGAACATCCTGACATTGCCGGTATGTCCACAAGGCAGCTTGCTGGCTGCTGTGCAGAGGTCATCGCCGCCTTCAGTGATATGCTCGGCTATGTACTGTATCTGTTTGCCACGATGATTGCGTATTTTGGCCTTGAATTCGTGTGCACAAAATGGCTTTCAGACACAACATGCACAGGCAGGTTATTAGCCGGCGTTGGCGATATGGATGATGCTCAGGCCGCGATAGACCTCTGGAAACTGGCCGTAAAAGCCCATCAAGCCCCCGAAGTAGAGCAAGTTATCCTGTCAGAGCATAGTTGGAAGTCCGCCAGAGAGAAATTCATCACCATCAAAGGCAGCGATTGCTTTCTCAAAAGCTGGGATGAATTTATGGCTCGCCACGGCCACCATTGTCGCGGCGAAATTGAAGTATATAACCGACGCTGGTTTGAAACACCTGATTACATCCTCAAACTCGTGTGCGGCTACCTCGCCGGCATAGACAGGACAGACCCCGTTCAAAAATATAGTGAGCAGACACAACGGCGGCGGCAACTGGAGGAGCAATGTCGCCGGCAATTGAGGAATCCAATAAAGCGAAAGGTATTCAATCATCTTCTTGTTCGTTCCCAGCACAGTGCTGTCTTCCGTGAGAACATAAAAAGTGAAATCGTAAAAAAGTTGCTGGCAGGGATGCGGAAATTGCTCCTTGAACTCGGCAGGAGACTGCATGCTGACGGCGTGCTTGCCAGCTCTGATGATATATTCTTTCTAACAATCAAAGAGATTGGACTTGTGGTGGGCAGGCTTGCCGAATTTGACATCAGGAATGTCATTGCCGCCCGGCGGGCAGAATATGATAAGTGGAACCTCATAACACCGCCCGATGTAATCGTAGGCAGATTCGACCCTGACAGATTCGTACCTGAAGAGGTCAAGACAGACTCTAAAGTGCTGAAAGGGCTGGCCGTAAGTCCCGGAGTAGCGACCGGAAAAGCACGGGTCATTCTCCGGAGCGACAGTAACACCCAGCTCGAAGCTGGCGAGATTCTCGTAGCCCCCTTCACCGACCCAGGGTGGACACCTTACTTTCTTCTTGCCGCCGGGATAGTAATGGACCAGGGCAGTTTGCTCTCCCACGGCAGTATCGTAGCCCGCGAATACGGTATCCCTGCCGTGGTCAACGTGGGTGCGGCAACTAAAATCATCAAAACTGGCCAGACCATACAGGTTGATGCCAACCACGGCATAGTGAGAATCCTGCGGTAATACCAACTCGCCTGTGAAAAGGGCGGGCGCATAAAAAAACCGTTCCAACAGAAACGGCTGCTTGGGCGCCTTACCCTCCTTGTCAACAGTGACTATTCCCCGCCCCACCGGTTTATTTTGTTACTGCTTTTGGGGTTGCTTCTCGACCTGGACGTGCGGCTCTTTCTCTACCTCCACCCGGCCTTCCTTCTTAGCTTCTACCTGGGTCTCCTTTGCCT
>CAZKOQ010000126.1:0-8641 GCA_964554425.1 uncultured Pirellulales bacterium
GCGGCTTCATCGTGCAGGTGCCTGGCTATTCGGCAATAGGCAATTAGTCCTGCGAGGTAGCCGTTGTGGCAGTCTTCTTCAAATTTATTTGGCGGCTGGCCGACAAGCCCTTTCAGTTGTTTCCAGTCGCGTTCGATTTTGGTCCAGTCGCCGGTTACTTGTGCCCAGAGCCAGATTGGATATAGCTGAGCCACATCACTTCGGGTAATGTCGTCGGCTACGCGAAACAAATTTTCGCTGGGAACGTCATAGAAAGAACGAACAGCACCTTCTGTTGTTTTGTAGGTGCGCTGGCCGGTTGGGCTTTCCAACAGGCCACCTGGAGAAGTCATTTTCGCAACATATTGCTTAACTTTATGCTGAAGGTTACTGTCTAAATAATTAAAGGAGCGTGCGAGGGTATAAAGCGTTTCGGTGGGTTCGATGAAAAAACGATAGGCCTCGATGGGGTGTTTGCCGGCTGGAAAGACCCAGGGGCGCCAATCTGTGGAGATTAGCTCATTGATTGAGCGGGATAGTTCTTTTTTGAGATTTGCAAAGGACTTTCCATCTGTGAGTTCTACTATTGGCGTTTCCCAGATAAAGCGGTCGAGGTCGGCATCGGTAATTTTGCTAACTTGCTCGGAGGCCTGTTCTGATAGGGGCTGCTGGCGTGTGCCGGGGATTTTTCCTGGCAGCCCTTTAAGGATGTGGTTGAGCCGGTTCATTTCGAGCGTGTTCCAGTCCCAGGGAAGCTGCTGAATTTTTTTCCATTCATCATCGGTAAGTGTAGTTGCAGGGGGCTGGGATTGTTTGCTTGCCTGGCCGCCGGCGTGCATTTTGTAGGCGATTATGGCGGCGCCCGCATTGATTTCGTGGACTGGGATGTAATAGAAGCTGTCGCCGGCGACGGAGACGGGCATATCTATTGCTGAGCCGCCGCCATAGACGGCTGTGCCTCTTGCGAGCCACTCTTTGCCGACAGGTAGAGATTGTTGGCGAAAGATTGAGGCCCATATACCAGCGGCTTCCCCCGGGGCGGGTTCGTGGATATTGCGGCAGAAGGGTTCCTGGTAGCCAACGAGCGTGGCAAGATCCATAGCATTGACGTTATCTTGATGGGTGTTGATAAGAACTATCCCGGCTACAGTAAGCTGGCACTGCTCATCGTGCACAAGCAGTAGGCTATCGTGCCAGCCGTAGGTGCGCGACTGGTCCATAATAGGAGTTATGTGGCCGGTAGATGTGTCGAGATAACCGACATTCAAGAACGGGGAGTAGTGTTCGTAGCGGCTGCGCAACAATGCCTGGAATTTGACTATGACTTTCCCGTCGATTGTGACAATTGGCGGGGCACCGGTGCCGTTCATACTCTCGGCATACACTACCGGAGCGACAAACTTTTGCCTGCCCGTGTTCGGGTCGAGGACAAAGAATGTTTGATAAGCCGGCTGCTCGGTCAGACGCTTGCGAATGTAACGAAGCTGCGACTCGTAAGTGTCCGGATTTTCCATCAGCTTAAAATTTTCCTCACGCAGCCGGGTGTTCTCTTCTTTTGTGTGACGCCAGCTTGCGAAATCACCGAAGATTTCCTTGACCATATCGAGAAGTATAGGTTCGATTGAGTCCAGCGAGATGACCGGTGTTACAGTAATCATTACCGAGCCGTCTGGGGCGATGACGGGGTAATAGCCGCGGAAGTTGGTGCCAGGGAGTTTGTCGCTTCGCCATATCTGTTTGCCATCGCTGAAGCTAAAGGCATAGACGTGCATATCTTCGCTGGCGATGTAAACCTGGCTTACTTTGGTGTTGAGGGCGGGGCTTGAAAGTATTGGTCCACCAGTTTGGGTTGTCCATTTGATTTTGCCGTTATTGGTTTCGACAGCATAAAGTTTGCCATCACGGCTGCCAACGATGACCAGCCCTTCTTGGACAAGAGGAGAATTCCAGACCGCAGAGCCGGTTTGGATAGACCAGGCAGGTGTGCCATTGGACGTATTGACTGCATAGATTTTTCCTTCAGTGTTACCAAAAAAGACCTTGTCACCACTTGCAGCGCAAGTGTGGAGGATTGCCCCAGTGGTCTTGAATGTCCAGAGGTCTTTGCCGGTGTTACTATCTATCGCGTGCAGGATTCCTGCCATTGTGCCGACAAAGACTTTTCCATCTTTGACGATGGGCTGAACGCCGGCCATTAGACCTTCATCAGGGAACAAGCGATACCATTTACGTTCGAAGGGAGGGCGAATTTCTGCCGAGGTGGCGCCACTACGCGCAGGGTCGTGAGCAAGCATAGGCCAATCCGTCTGTGGTAGTGAAACCCCGTAAGAAAACTGCAAAAAGCCCCAAAAAAGGACTAAGCAAATGATAGGTGTCATTCTGAGTCCCCGCTGCTTCGTTTTTGAGAAGCAAAACGGCGGGGACGAAGAATCTGGCCTGTGGGTTAAATTCCCTTCAATATCCAGATGTTTCGCTTCGCTCAACATGACATCGGGCATACAGTCCGCCAGAGGCGTAGTTATACTTTAACATCGAGCTCGTCATTCAGCAATCAGGTAGGGCTGTTCAGGCAATTCGCGGAGCCATATATTGCGGAATCGCATTGGGTTGCCGTGGTCTTGCAGACTAATCGGCAGCTTGTCGTCGTGGCGGTTGTATTTGGCAATTTGCTTATGTGCCGTCAAGCCCTTGATTTCAACATTGTTTTGCACGACAACGCCGTTGTGCAGGATGGTTACCCTGGCCGGCCGCACACACTTGCCGCTCTCATCAAATATGGGGCGCAAGAAACTGACATCGTAGCTCTGCCACTCGCCGGGCTTGCGGCAGGCGTTGACTATCGGCGGATACTGACCATAAATCGATGCCGCCTGTCCATCGGCGTAAGTGGGATTGTCGTATGAATCAAGTATCTGCAGCTCGTATGTGCTCATAAGGAACACGCCGCTGTTGCCGCGTCCCTGGCTGCTGCCTTCGACCTTTTCCGGCGTTGCCCATTCGATGTGCAACTGACAATTGCCAAAAGATTTTTTTGTATGGATGCTGCCGGTTTTGTTGACCTCCATATAATCCTTTTCCAGCTTCCACTTGGCGTCGCCGCCCTTGTCGATGGCCCATTCCGAGAGGTCTTTTCCGTTGAAGAGGATTATCGCATCGGACGGCGGCTGGCCAAACCGTGCAGGCGGAGTAATGACCGGAGGAATCGGACGGTTCGGGTCGTGGACAGAGTATTTACCTTGTTGTATCTGCGCGTAGCCGACTACGGCAATGCACATCGCTGCGATAAACAGACACAATGCAATTTTCAGTGTGACGGAATTTCTTTTCATAGGTAAGCTCCTTAAGTATTGTTGTTAGTTGACATCTTTTTGAAAAAAAGGTCTGGCAACTAACCAGACCCCAAATATCCCAATCACGATTCCTCAGGAAGCTACGTAAATCAAGGAAGCACAATCCATTCAGCCGCTTATAAGATAAAATAAAGTAATAAAAGTGTCAAACTATTTGTAATCACTATATCAGACCAATTGCAGTTAAAAATTGCCGAAGTAGCTTGATTCCTGTTTTCGGGGCTGTGGCCAGATTTGAGAGATAAGATTAGAAGTGTGTTGGCTGGCGCCGGTTCATAGGGGGCTCGGGGACTTCGGCATTTAGCTTGCTGCTGATTTTGCTGAGCGAGCTGCTTGAGACAATTTCCTTACCATCGGCAAAAACATAGAAACCTTTTCCTTTGCCGAATTTAGCGCCGGTGCGGTCCCACAAGATAGTGATTATATGGTTGTGATACAAGACGTTGTCTAAGCAGAACCAGTCCCACTTATTTGGAGGGAGCAGCGGATTGACCTCAACAACATCATCTGGCCGAGGTCTTAGACCAATCAGACCTGAAATAATTAAATCACAATAGGTGGAGTGATTATAATCCTTGCCGCGGACCGTAGGAGATAGGCGAGTGCGGGCGATCCAGTCTCCGGTGTAAGGATTGAGATTTTCGTCAATCCAGGGAATGACCTGACTATCCTGGCGTTTCAGGCGATGGCTCATTGTATAGATTTTCAGCGTTTCAAAATAGTCGGCTTTGCCAATGGCGTTCTGGTTGTAGTTGTTCAGGACATTGGCCAGTGCTGTCAAGGTTATTGCAGTTGCATACGGCCAGCTTGGCCCATTCCACTGACAGGAATGACCCTCGTAGCGGACCGCAAATTGTGGGTGACGCTGTTCAGCAGTCGTAGGCCCAAACGGTGCGTAAAAACCTTGCGGGTCCATCAATTGCTTCCAGGCATCTTCATAACCTGGAGCCGGCAGATTAAAGTACCAGGGAGTAAAACCGATTTGCTCACGAACATTAACCAGTGTTTGTCCATCACGAGGCAATGTCATAAAAAACTTTTCTCTGCCGTTCCATGGCTTTGTCTGGATAAGCTGTTTGAGCTTTTCCACTTTTGCCCGGAACTCTTTGGCGATGTCATCACGTCCAGCCAGCTTGGCGATTTTTGCTATGGCAGCAGCATCACCGAACATATAAGAGTTGATGGATGGTCGTTTGCCTGGCTCGCCCAACATTTTTAGGCCACCCGAGCCAGAGATGGAAAATTCCATTCCGTCTTTGTCATCTATCTGCCAGAACAACCCATCGGGTGCGAGCTTCTCTTTTTCCCATTCTTTGTAATTATGGACAAGGTTTTCGAGAAGGCCGGTAATGAGTTTTTTGTCTGGCCGGACGAGGTATCGGGCGTAAAGTGCATCAGAAATCCAGCAACTGTATTGCCTGGGGCTGCCGCCCTTTTGAAACCAGAAGACTGCGTAATCGTCCAGATACTTCGGGTCATGAAGCCAACGCCCTTCATAAAAGTGATGGCCTGCAGGGCAGCTAATCGTGTTGTGCTTGCCCGACCAGGATACATCCGGCAAAAATTCAGTAATCACAAACCCATCCGTTGTATTCTTAATGTGCTTACGGTAGGTCCACCATCGAAAGTAATAGGTAAGCTCAAAATCATTGTCGGGGCACTCAAACAGCGGAATATTTGCTTTGAGAAATTCCCAGGATTTTGCATTCGGGATATGCTGAATGAGTGTTTCCTCATCGTTTTTATTGAATCTGTCAATATAGTGTCTGAAGGACTCTGCTTTCAGCACAAGCCCATCGAAGGTGGACGTCTCGGTAGCTGTGGACATTGCCGGCATCGAATAGACAAACAACAAAACCGGTCCGACAACCCAAATCAGCGAGTATTTCTTTCCTGCCATCTTGTTTTTCCTGAATATGAACCAAAGGTTCGTTTAAATTTGACTTGAGTTATCACGGTCTGGTTACCGGCCTTTTGGGGCATAGGCCGAGCAGCCGATTCAGGATAATGATACCCGAAGATGTTGTTCAAGACCATACTTTGATACGGCGGGGAAATAAGAATGGTCAGGTTATCTGCCCGCGGTGTTATGTCACGCCAAAGGCAGCAAAGTGAGTGGTCAAGGAAGATTCTATGTTTGGCTTCCTGTTGAACGTGAAATCATACTTACTCGTGCAGGGCGTGTTCTTAATCCCAACAGGCCTCGGGCGGTTCGAGGTTGCAATCCAACCAGGACGAGATGAGAATAGCGAGGTCTAAGAAATCCACCTTACAGTCATTGTTGAGGTCGCCGGTAATAGGTTCTGTGCAGATTGGCTCTTCTATTATTGTGAACCGCGATATTCCTTTCATTGCGTGTGCCCACCAGCCCTGCAGGCCGCTGCCGTGGAAGGATTCTTCGGTAAGGATCATATAGCAGGTATGGTCTCCCGGCCGCAGGCCCACGCCATTTTTGGGCAGGCGTTCCCACTCGCCAAAGATGGCAACCGTTTTTTCGCCATAATCGGTATCGTATTGGGTATGGATGTTGGGGTCCACGTCAAATGTGCGGGAGACAACCGGACCGTCGTTTGCTCCGGGTGTGGCCTGTGAGGTTTTGAAGAGGACGTGATAGCAGTTGTTGACGGCGTAACTGAGCGTGGCGTTGCCGTTCTCATCGGTAATGAAATACTCAAATACACGGTAACCGGTGTATTTGTATCTCAGACCTGTCGGGCTTCCTCCGATAGAATCCGGAGTATTACGCCTGGCATAATAGACAGTGTCATTCGGGTTGGGGGAGGTGCCGTCACCTTTGTTGTTGAGGTTCCAGCCGGCAGTCCAGCCAGAGCCGGTCCACTCCTGCTCCCACCATCGGCCGTTAAGTCCAATTAGCTCGTTGTAGCCATCGTTAGCGTCTCCGAGCTTGAATGTTGATTCGCCAATCAGCTTAAATTGATAAGCGAAGTTTGGCTTGAGATTGGTGGCGGTTAATGTGCCGACAAGCTGCTGGCCGAGAGTGTTGTATGTTACCACGACATTGGCATCGTCGTAGGTGTAATTAGTGCGGAAGGCGACGCTGTATGTCTGGTCTGCCACATCCATCCATCTATAATCGCTATTCGGGCCGTAGTTTTCCATTTTTATAGTCGCCACAGGGACCGAGCCGATATGAAAGGTTGCTGTTTTGCCCAGCATAGTGCTGTCGTGTGCCTTGATTACAACACCGACTTTTACCATTCGAGTGCGGTCTGGCGCGACCGTCAGGTCAACCGTCAGTGTTGCGGCTTCGCCCTGGCTAAGTGTAACGGTTTGGGAATCCAACTGGGTTTCCACCCAGGCGCCGCTGGCGGTTCCGGTTACACAAAAAGCGCGCACATCGAGAGGTCCCTGACCGCTTTTATACCACAGGGGTAATTCAAGCAAGTTGAGGTGCGAGGCATCCATATACAATTGCCGGCCCCATTGCGAGACAAGACCTAATCCGCTGGTTAGTCCTTGGCCGAGCCAGTTAGCGCCGTCCGGTTTCCAGACTTCGAGTCCTGCGACCGAATTATCGACCGGATTTCCTAAGTCGTCAACCAGGTGATAATAGACATCAACTCCAGGGCCGGCCACATCGCGTGTGCCGGTCATCTGGCCGGCGAATTGCTCGCCTTGTTCCGAAGACCCCGGATGCCTGTTTATCCCTTCTGCATCAACGAAAGCCGCGATGAAACCATCGTTCCACTGCCAAATGTCTGCATTAGTAAGAGGAGCAGGACCGAATATTAAGACAACGGTAGTAAAAACAAACAGAAACCTTTTCATCACTTCTCCTTCTTTTAATCCACAGTTGTTATAAACAGCTTCCGTTGCTGGCTGGAATACCCTCCGTGGTATGGGTTATTTCGGCAAGAAAATCTTGTGTTACAACATAATTTTAGCAAATTATGGCGGCTAATGCAAGCAAAAAGCGGGGTTTATGATACCCAAAGAAGCGGTTAGAGCTGTTATATTCGCTGTGTGTTTCTGTTGTCTTAGAAAAAAGAAAAGTCAGCAAACTCCTCGTTCGCTGACTTTCGCGGACAACAGTTCGTTTTGTTTGGTCGAGGGGCAGGTTCTTATACACGCATCAAATTATTGCTCGCGGTGCACAAGCTGCCTGATTTCCTCGATGTCTTTTCGCAATCGCATAACTTCGTCACGAAGCAGCTCAATCTGGTGCAAAAGTTCGGGTGGAACAGGCGGCTGCTTCTTGAGTTCAGGCGGGCCTTTAGGACGGCTTTCGAGTCCTTTGGCCTCACGCAAGAGCGCATCGGCTTGGTCGTGCCGGCCTTGTTCTTTGGCTTCTGCGGCAAGGGCATGCAGGCGCTCGATTTCATTTTTTGGGCTGCGGATTTTGCCGGGTGGTGTGGTTTCCTCGATTTCTCTTGCAATCTGCTTAGCTTTTTCGCGAAGCTCTGCTGCTTCGTCTTCACGGCCTTGTTGTTGCGCGAGCTGGGCGGCCTTTTTAAGTTCGGCAAGTTTGGCCTGCAATTCCTTGACGTGCATTGTCTTTTCTCGCTGTTGGAACTCGGTTTTTAAGATTCGTTCAAGCTCTTCGGCCTCGGCGCCGAGTCGTTCGGCTTTATCCATCTCACCTCGCTCCTTGGCCTGGCGAGCCATCTTCACAAGCTGGCTTAGTTTTTCCTTTAGCTCGATACGTTTTTGTTCCTGGCCTTCACGGTCGCGTCCCTCAAGCTCTCCGGTCAGAACCATAATTTTTTCACGCAACTGAGCGGCTCTATCGTGCTGGCCTTCACGTTCGGCCTGCTGGATAGCTTCCTTTAGTTCGGCGATTCTGGCGTGCATCTGTTCAGGTGGCGGCGGCTTTGGCCCACCTTCAGCGGGCTCGAACTCTCGCCCCGTCATTCGCTGGAGCTCTTGTGCTTCCAGCCGGAAGTTCTTGGCTTTCTCTTCGGCCTCACGCGCCATTGTGAGCAGCTTTTCGATACGCTCTTTGGACTGCTGGAGCTTGTGCATATCTTCTACTGCGGGCGGCCTTTCTTCTGCAAGGCAGACAACGCCGTAAATGAAGATGCACAGAATTGATAAAATCATGACATTCTTAAACATATTCTGTCACCCCTTTCTTTGCAAAAAATATTTAACCTTACAACCCACCAATAAATTGGTGGGCTAAATATTCACACTGTCTGTTTCGGCAGCAAATACGTTCTACGGACAAATCACATTTATTTTTTAGGAACAGCGTTAAACCCTGTCCGGCACGATGAACGGCTTACGATACGGTCGCGTCAGCAGCTCATTGGCCTTTCGATTGTTCACGAACTTCTCGGCCCGTGGGTCAA
>CAZKOQ010000127.1:0-8615 GCA_964554425.1 uncultured Pirellulales bacterium
CATACTGTTTGAAAACATCGAAAGCGAGAGAAATGCAAGTATCAAAATAACAGCAATACTGATACTCTTTGCAGGCATCTGATTGCATGATTTGGTATGGCTGTGCCCCATTAGCTACTACCCATCTTTGGTTTGGGCAGCGTTATCTTGAATGTGCTTCCCTCTCCGACCGTAGATTCAACCCATAACCGCCCTTGATGCGCACCTACAATCTTTTTGCAAAAGGCAAGCCCCAATCCCGCCCCCGAACACTCAGCCGATACCGTCTTGTTGGTCTTTGTGGTGAAAAATGGCTCAAAGATATTTTTCAAATTCTCCGGCTCAATCCCTTTGCCGGTGTCCCTGACCTCTATCTGGACTTCCTCCATGTTCTCCTGTGCACTGATACTCAGAACACCGCCTCGAGGCAGCATTGCATCACGGGCATTGAGAATTAGGTTCATTAAAACCTGCTGCAACTGAACGGGAACGGCCCACACCATTAAATCCTCAGCTACCTCAATTTTTACAGTTATCCCATCTTTCCCAAAATCTCTGCAAAGCCCCGCAAAAACACCATTAATCAAACCGACCAGCCGGCTGTTCGCCTTCCTCTCTGTATTGCCGCTCGCTAATGCAAGCATACTTCTCATTATCTCCGAAGCCCGCTCGCTATTTTGAACCGCTTTTTGCAGTGCCTTTTCTGCCAGACCTCTATCCTCAGGATTATTAAGGGCAGCGCTTGCATAGCTCTTCAGTGGCGTCAGGAGATTATTAATCTCGTGTGCTATCATATAGCTGATAACCCCCAAGTTTGCAAGCGTCTGCATTTGCGCAACCTGAGACTTCAAATCGCTATTTTCTTCTTCTATCCGTGCCAGTTGCCTGTGCACACAAAGCCGTTTTTCAGTAACACTTGCCAATTGTTAGCTCCTGTTATAAAATCCCTTTTAGCCATTGCCTATTCGAACCTTGTTTCACAGGTATTTTATCGACCTGCGACAGACTTTTTCTTGAACAGCAATGCACACAATACGACAAACAGCTTTTACAAAATACGATATGCGAATTACGATATACGAAAAATGAATGAGCAGCGAATTTTAGATGAGCTTTTAGAAATACTCGAAGCAAACGGAATAACCATCCGTAATGAGCCGCTCGGCGGCAGCGGTGGGGGGCTTTGCACCGTAAAAAGCAAGCACATCTTCTTCGTGGATACTGATGCCCCAGCCGCCGAAGTCGCCGCCCTCTGTGCCGCAGCCGTCGCTAAAATCGTAGATATCGAAAAGGTCTATCTTAAACCGCAAGTCCGCCAGTTTATCGAAGCCCATAGCAATACACTTTCCGAAAGGTAGCCCGATGACAAAGATAAAATATCTGCTGCTAACCACTATCTGCTTGCTTGTAGGATGCACCAAATTGGCAGTTCCGTCAGTAACAAGTTCCCCGCAAGTATCTGATACCTTTGTCAACGCGATGGGGATAAAATTTGTCCGCATCGAGCCGGGCACTTTCCTTATGGGGCAGGGCGACCGGCTGAAAGCCGGTTCGATCGAACCCGCCTCCGGCGGGCAGGGGGGTGATTGGGACGAACAACCCCTTCATAAAGTTACTATCACCAAGCCCTTTTATATGGCCGCAACCGAGGTTACAAACGCCCAATTCGAGCAGTTTGACCAGCAGCACCGAAATATCCGCGGCAAACTCGGCTTCTCCAAAGAAGATGACGAAGCAGTCATTTTCGTAAGCTGGCACGAGGCAATCGAATTCTGCAAATGGCTCTCAAAAAAGGAAGGCAAACCCTACCGTCTGCCAACCGAAGCTGAGTGGGAGGACGCCTGCAAGGCCGGAACTACATCCGCTTATCATACAGGTGACACGCTACCTGCCGACTACCACAAAAATCAGATTGAAACGTGGGAATCAAAGCCGGTCCCGCTACATATTGCAAAAACCCCGCCCAATCCGTGGGGCCTTTTCGATATGCACGGCAACGTTGAGGAATGGTGCTATGACTGGTATGGACCTTACGAAAAAGACGAACAAACCGACCCCGTTGGCCGAGCAGCAGGGGACTTCAAGGTAACTCGCGGTGGTAGTCACAGCACACCCGTGTTCTATCTACGCTCTGCAAATCGCCTCGGCACATTGCCTGATGACAAGAGCCATCTGATTGGCTTTCGCGTCGTTATGGGCGAACTACCAAATACAAAGCCGCTCCTTCTACCTGAACCACCGCTCAACCAACAAAATGTTACTCAGCAGACATCCGCGGACTTAACAAAAGGTCTCGACCCAAATAAGCCATATTTCAAAGGTCCCATCGAATACGTCAAAATCCCACTCGGCTCTAACAGACCAATGTATTCGGAGCACAATCACGACCCCGCAATCGTCGCCTGTCCAAATGGCGACCTTTTGGCAATCTGGTATTCCTGCCGAACCGAAGCCGGCCGCGAACTGACTGTTGTAGCAAGCCGTCTGCGTTACGGCTCGGAACAATGGGAAATCGCTTCCGTCTTCTGGGATGCTCCCGACCGAAACGACCATGCCCCAGCTCTTTGGTGTGATAGCAAGGGAACTCTTTATCACTTCAACGGACTCTCCGCCGCCGCCACCTGGGGCAATCTCGCCCTTATAATGCGAACTTCAACCGACAACGGAGCCACCTGGTCGCCAGCTCGGCTCATCGGCCAAGAGCACGGCCTGCGTCACCAGCCGGTTCAATCGGTCATCCAAACCCGCGAGGGCTTCATTATCCTGCCCTGCGATGCGGTATCAGGCGGCAGTGGAGGCACAGCCATTCACATAAGCCGCGACGGTGGTAAAACCTGGATAGACCCAGGTGCCGGTCGTCCCACGCCTGATTTCGCCGAAGGTGCAACAGGCGCCCGGATAGCCGGCATTCACGCCGCACTCGTCCAGCTCAAAGATGGCTCCCTTATGGCCCTCGGCCGAGGCAACAATATCAATGGCCGAATGCCAATGAGTATTTCCAAAGATATGGGCCAGACGTGGACGTATCAAGCAAGCGAGTTCCCTCCAATCGGCGGCGGTCAGCGACTTGTTCTTAGGCGTCTCCAGGAGGGCCCAATCCTCCTTGTCAGTTTTACCGACCCCAAAAAGGGAATGCTCCTCCCAGATGCCACAGGTCGGCAGCGTCAAATGTTCGGCATGTTCGCAGCGTTATCTTTTGATGAGGGCAAAACCTGGCCAATTAAGCGCCTTCTTACGGCAGGGGGGCCGGCACGCGAAATCGATGGCGGCGGCAACACCGGACGCTTCATTATGGACGATACCCACGCCGAGCCAAGGGGCTATCTCGCAATCACCCAATCGCAAAATGGTTTGATTCACCTAATAACCAGCAAACAACATTATATTTTTAACCTTGCCTGGCTCAAACAGCTTTCGCAAAAAGAATCTATCCTGAGCGCAGTCGAAGGAAAGGAGTAACAAAAGTGGCAGCGAAAAAAATAGCTATTATGGTTGACGAAATGTATCAGGTCCTTGAGGTCTGGTTACCGTATTACCGTCTCAAAGAGGCAGGTCTGCAGGTTAATTTCATTGCCGCAGAGGCAAAAAAAGAATATCATTCAAAAGATGGCTACCCTTGCATCTCTGAGATTGCTGCAAAAAATGCTAAGGCCGCCGACTATGATTGTATGGTCGTTCCAGGCGGCTTCGCACCGGATTTTATGCGTAGAAGTCCGGATGTCATTAAATTTGCAAACGATATGGTAAATGCCGGTAAGATTATCGCCGCTATATGTCACGGCGGCTGGCTATTGTGCAGCACAAAGATTTTTAAGGGTAAAAAGGCAACCTGTTTTATGGCAATCAAAGACGATATTAAAAACGCCGGTGCCGAATACATAGACGCAGAATGTGTCGTTGACGGCAACCTCATTACCTCTCGCAAGCCCGACGACCTGCCGGCCTTCTGCAAAGCTATCCTCAATAAAGCTATCCTCAATGCCCTGGGAAAATAATGAATAAATATGATAGGAGCTTTGTCTTATGAGACAGCAGAAGCTGCAAAAAGAGCAGGAAAGAACGTCGGTCATTCTGGTCGTTGATGATAATCAACAGAATCTTGAGCTGCTGCAGGTCTATCTGGAGGACATCGATTGTCGCACCATCCCCGCCCACAACGGCCCGGAGGCCCTGGAGATAATTAGAAAAGACCCTCCCGACCTTGTTCTGCTCGATGTGATGATGCCTAAAATGAGCGGCTTCGAGGTCTGCAAGAGAATTAAAAGTGACCCCAAAACCACCGACATCCCCATCATAATGGTAACCGCACTAAATGAATTCAGGGACATCGAGCGAGGCATTGATTCGGGCACAGACGATTTTATAAGTAAGCCCGTTAATAAGCTCGAACTTCTCACGCGCGTAAAAACAATGCTCAAGCTAAAACACCTCAGCGACAAACTTGAACGCACGCTTGCATATCTAAGCGAGATAGAAAAGCAAACTCAAACGGCCAGATCCGATTCCCAGTAACGCGGCATACAAGCCGGAACGGCATTTGTTACCCTCCTGTGGCCATCGCTGATGCTGCTTTGCGGCAGGGGGGCAAAACGCCCTATAATCCTCTTTCAAAAGCGAAACAATCCCTACACCACACACAGTCGCCACGTATGTTACGCAAGACTTATTCTCCAGCATCTAACTACTGAGCCGCGGATTAATATCCCCTCATATCTTGTCGATACCATTATTGCAGTAGATGGTATGTCACTCTGACACAGCTTTCTACGGGAACCTGAAATTCGTAAGTCCGGATGCGACGGGTGTATGAGCAGATTACTGGAAATCTTCGGCGCAGCGATAACAATCGACACAGCCGATTTAATATGGCACTGGCTCGATACTGCAAAACTTGGCCGCCAGATGCCCGGCGGGCTTGCGAAAGCTAATCATAATTCCCCGCAGCCAGGACAGCTAAACAAAATCATCGAGCTGGCACACGACCTAAAATTCGATTCCGCCCAGCAGCAATTACGGCTTTACCTCTTTGAAAATCCTTCTTGCACACTCGGTCGTATGGCTGCAGCCGCCTTGTGTTTGCACAATAACGAGCTCAACGAGGCCGCTGAAGAGCTAAACTCCGTTTATTTACGCCAGCCTACCAACACAATGGCCCTTTACGCTCTCGGCCATTGCTACGAACGGCTCGGTAAAGAGTCCCAGGCAATCGAATTCTACCAGGATTGCCTCAAATTCAAAAACTACTTACGTCTTCCGGCTGAACGGTTGGCCGCGATATATTTTAAGAACCGCCAGCTTGAAAAAACCATTCAGCAATATGAGCTACTAAAAAACCAATATCCTGATGACATACCCATACTTGTTACGCTCGGCCATTTGTATATCGCCGTAGCAAAATTCAACGAAGCTATTGAGACATTTAATACTGCAATTTTAATACATCCGGATAATTTTCTCTCCCAGGATGAGGACGTGGACCAGCTTATCCGCGATGGCTGTCTCCAAGAAGCGCTCGACCGCATAGAGCAGCTTCTCGACCAGTATCCCGACAGGGCCGACCTGCTTATGAAGCAAGCCGATGTCCTCGCTATGCTTGATGCCCACGATGATGCTGTTCAGTTATATGAGCAAGCAGTCCGCCTTTGCCCGGAACTGCTCGAGGCCGCCATTAAGCTCGGAACGCAATACTTGCAGCTAAACCAGGAACATCTCGCCGCTCAACAGTTCAACAAAGCGCTTGAGATAAATGATAAAATTGTGGACGCCTATATCGGCTTAGCTACCGCCCAAAAACTCGCTGGTCGCACCCTGGATGCCCTGGGGACGCTCTCCTTAGCCGCTGCTATCCAGCCAAATAGCTCATTATTGTTTGCTCAAACCGCCTCTCTGCAATTTCGTCTAAGTTTTACAGCCGACTCTGCAATTGTCGATACCGATGTCCTCGAATCTCCCGATTTCACTGATGCCGTTCTCGCCGCTCATCACCGGCAAACCTCAGACCAGCCCCAAAATCCTGACCTCCATTACCGTCTTGGCATCCTTTTGATGAACTTTGGACTTTTTGCTGAATCTGTAAAATCTTTTACAACGGCCTTAAACCTGAACCCTGCATTCCACCGCGCCCGCAGCAAGCTGGCGTTATGTCTTTTCGAAACCGACAATAAGTTACAGGCCCTTAGCCAAATATACAGTCACGGCTGTCTTGATAAAGATACTCTTGAGCTTCATTATAAAACTGCTCTTCTTTACTGTGATAAACCAAAGTTTGCATCTTCCCTTCTTAATCTCGAACGTCATCTTAAAACAAATTTTTCTCACTCCGACGCTACTGTGAACATCTCTATCGTTTTGCAGAATTTAGGCCTTTTGGATCGCGTTACTGCTATGTGGGAAAACTTATGCACAACAGCCGAACATGCATTTCATTCTGAACAGTAATTCCTTCTAATAGCTATCGAAAAACGCCTTTATACATCACAACACCTGAAAATGCGTGAATAACGCAAAAATAACCTGAATGAAACATAACATATATTATGGGACGTTATTTATGTTCTTGAATTGCCTTCTCTTTATTTCTTTAGCTGCTAATCAAGCGTCAGATTTGCTTATTTAAGTGTGTTTATATATGTTATTCCGGCTCTCGCAGAGATAATGGCTTACCCAAAATCTCAGAGTATAAAATGGCCTTTCGCACCTCCACAGGGTCAGCATAATTAAATACAATCTCAGGGTGGTATTCCACCTTGGCAAATTCCTCAGGGAACTGCGCCTTTTTTTCCTCTGGCTGAGATTTTGTCTCCACACCTTGCGATTTAACAATTTGTGGAGTTTTTACTTCAATCTCAGTCACTGGAACAACAGACTGCTCTTTACGTGTGGCGCCGGCCTTGGATTTCCATAAACTCTCAATCTGCTGCAATATATCAGTTTGCCCCTCAGGCATTACTGCTGCCTTCACTACTGCTTCAATTGCCTTACGGAACCGATATCTGCTGCTCTCCCCACCTGCTGCTTCTACCCCCCCACCAGAAACAGCAGGCGGCCTTATCTCTCGGCCCTCTGCGATAGTTACTTCCGGCTTCGCTACCGTTATAGTTTCTTTCTTAAAATCCTGGCTTGTTACAGCAAATTGGCGTTTGCCTTTACCGACTAAAGGTGTTTGCTCTGCTTCTTTACTTTTGGCTTTTTTGGATTTACTAATGCTGCCAAGCGCATAGATAACGGCCATAACGGCAAACACCAACAACTGCATCCAGCCGCTATCTTCAATATCCAGCACCCGGAATCCAAACACTATTTGTATCAAAAATCCACTCATAGTCTGTCACAGTTTATTTGGGGGATTGTCATGCTGAACGAAGTGAAGCATCTGGCCATCGCACGGGAGATTCTTCGCTGCGCTCAGAATGACATTGTACATCATTTAACATGTGACACAGCACTCATCATTTCTTACAATTGGTTGTTGACTGAAAATAATGAACAACAAACTACGAGCAACGAACTTATTTACCCCGTTAGAAAAAATTCCCTGCCTTTTAGAAAGCGTAAAATATTATATGGATGGTGGGGATTAAAGCCCCACACGAGCTTTCTAACGGGGTTTACTCTTTCTTCTTCGGCTGGGCAATCGAGTCCCGCATCGAAGTGTCCGCAACAATATTCTTCATCCGGTAATAGTCCATAATGCCAAGATTGCCCTTCTTGAACGCCTCAGCCATTGCCAGCGGCACCTTGGCTTCGTTTTCTACTACCAGCGCCCGCATCTCCTGCTCTCTCGCTACCGCCATTGCCCTGCGTTTTTCCGCCTCTGCCTTTGCCTTTCGCATATCCGCCTCTGCCTGGTCCGCCTGCAGCTTGGCGCCCACATTCACGCCGACATCCACATCTGCAATATCGATGGACAAAATCTCAAAAGCCGTCCCCGCATCCAGCCCCTTTTGCAGAACAGCTTTAGATATGCTATCCGGGCTTTCCAGCACGTGCTTGTATGTTATCGAACCGCCGATAGTCGTAACAATTCCTTCGCCTACACGGGCTATAATCGTCTCTTCAGTCGCACCTCCTACCAGCCGTTGGATATTGGCACGCACCGTTACACGCGCCTTCGCCTGCAACTGAATGCCGTCCTGTGCAACCGCGTCCACGGTTTCCTTGCCTTTCTTCGGGTCAGGACAATCAATCACTTTTGGATTGACGCTCGTCTGCACCGCATCGAGGATGTCACGACCGGCTAAGTCGATTGCGGTGGCCGTCTTCAGTGTCAACTCAATATTCGCCCGGTTGGCGGCAATTAAGGCTCGCACAACATTTGGGACCCTGCCCCCTGCCAAATAGTGACTTTCCAGGTCCCGCGTCGTCAGTTCCAGACCCGCTTGAACAGCGGTTATTTTGCTTATGACTATGACTCTGGTATCGACCTTTCTCAGCCACATTCCGACAAGCTCGGAGAATTTGACGTCGGCTCGCGATAGTTTCGCCTGCAGCCACAGCCGGAAGAACTTCAGGAACAGCAAAAAGAACACCAACCCCACAATTATCAATATGACCAGGACCGCCACACCTATAAACTGCATGGGGTTTTCCGCTGCTGATATTATTTTTGTTAAGTTAAACATCTTTCTGCCCTTTCA
>CAZKOQ010000128.1:0-8609 GCA_964554425.1 uncultured Pirellulales bacterium
CTTCACATAGTATTTGCAGATGGACGTTTAATCCCGGCAAGGGCGGCTTTGTGCCCAGCGATATGCGGCCGGAATGGGGTAAAAAATTCACTACTGTGGATATGATTAAGCTGGTCCAAAGGAAAATCGCACCACGACTGCCCCGTAATATCGAACTTGGAATAGAAATGCACTACGATATGGAGGTCAACGAGAGAACTGCGAAAGAAGTTGCGGATGCACTCGTCCATTCGGGGTTATACCTTGCAATGATTACTCCCGGCGCACACAGTCACTTTGCTTATGGCGGGATTGCATCTTTAGACAGACAAGAGAGGAAACGAGCAGAAGAGTTCGGCATCAGGACGGTCGATATTGCCTACGGCCCGCTGAGAAAGGCCTGGCACAAGGATGCTGCAAAGGCCCCCTCATTTATTATCTGGAACGGCTCATTCGGCTACGATATTGCAACCGTCGGCATCCGGCAGATGTATCAGAACCTCAAGGAAAGCATCGCGGGATTATGCAAATACGAAAAAAAGATGGGCGGAAAGCTCTACATTGGCTTTGAGCCGAAGCCCAATGAAGGCCATCCGGCTATGTTAATCCCCACGGTGGCAAGTGCGATACTATTCTGGAGAAAACTCGAAGAGGAATTCGGAATCTCAAGAGAGAAAAAAGGCGTCAATAAGGAGTTCGGGCATTCGGAAATGATAGGTCTTGACCACATTTATGACACCGTCGAAGAAATCGACAACGATGCGATAATCCATATGCACCTAAACAGCCAGGGCTACAATGACGGCATCATCCTCGGCGGACCCGGCAAATACGACATCGACCACGGCGTCAGAGTCAACGGTATGAACATCGCCATTGCAGGGCTTCTGCAGGATGCCGGCTTTAACCGCTGGAAAGGACACGATATGCAAACCCGCGCTTATGACAACGTCAAACAAGGAATTGACCGAGTTGTTCGCAGCGTGCTTTCCTGGGAGGCCTGCCAGAGGGCTGCAAGGGAATTGGACACCGCAGAGCTAATGAAATCGCTTGCCAAGCGTGAAACTGCCCAGGCCGAGGATATGACCAGAGCGGCGGTTGTTAATGCACAGCGGTACTTCGACCAGATGATTAAATAGCCGCAAGCGAAAAACTTAGAACCCACAGAGTAAAACTAACCTGCAAAATTCAAAGCGCAGTTAGCTGTCGCTGCCGACATAATGTAGCGCTGTCTGTATAGACAAAATGGCCGGTGTGCCGGACTCTTTTATCCCGCAGCTCACCCCCGCCGCGAAAAATCCCTTTGGCGAAGCAATGGTATTGTTTGTCATTTTGCTCTCCCCGCTTGTCATTACTGCCCTTCATGTCATTCCCGCGAAGGCGGGAATCCATTCATCTGGCTAAATTGCATTACGAATCACTCCAATTACTCTTGACGCTAAGAAAATGGAAAGTCGGGGAATCTTATCTGCGTCTAACCTTTGAGCCACCTTTTTTATTAGCTTTTCGAGCACGTTTCAACCTACCCATCGCCCTGGCGATTCGGAGGACGGCTTCGAAGCCGTCCCAGATATTCTCGTGGCTGATTGCACCGAGCGCGACGGCCTCTTTGTGCAACGCATCGTATATCCACACAGCCTCCTTATACGAAAGATTGTCTTTCGCGGCTAACTGGCGATAAAACTTATCCAATTTACGCTTGTTTCATATCATTGTTTGTTCAAAGCCAGACCGTTTCTTTAAGGACGTGGCGAATCCAGGGATTGTTATCCCGTTTCATTTTTTCCAACTCGTCTTTTGTGTAAGGAAATACATCGCAGCCAATAGATAGATTTTCCGGAATATAGTCGGGAATCCTGTCTAAAAAACGCTTGCTGCTCTTACTCAGTATTATCAGCAAATCCGCATCGCTTGCCGGCCCGAACGTGTCGGTAGCATAAGAGCCGAAATAGCCAATGCGCTGCACGGCGGGGTCGGTCTGCCTGAGCTTCTCTGCAAACTCCCTCAATTCTCGCAGGACTTTGTCTTTGTCAGCGAAGAAAACCTTCACAGAATTCGATGATTTTTCGGCCATAGCTAATCGCCTGCTCTGCCTCACTCTTCGTGTAGTAGTCGCCGGGACTTCCGCTGTCGAAGCCGTTTGGGTATCGGGTTGGAATATAGTGCTTGTCGAGTATTTTTGCAGCATCCAAGATATCTTGTGGCACTGCGATTTTGCCGGCGAGGTTCTTCAATAGATTAAACACGGAATGTCCCCACCCCTCGGCGTGAAGGTGAAAATAGACGGCTTTGGCAGCTTTTTCGCCCGCCTGCTGTGCGCTGAAGCACGCCCATTCAAATTCCTCATACTCACACGAATGAACCGCATGCCCCAGGTCGCGCCTCGCCTGCGCCAGCCAGTCTTTCCACCTGTTAGGCATTTTTAAGTCCTCTGATAAATATAACAAAGTTCCGACTGTCGCTATCTATTATCCCACTTCTTGTTCCTAAAGAATAGTCCTATTTCTTGACCTGGGGTCTTTTATGACCTTCGGGCCGTTGCCAAGTGCACCGGCGATGGCCATATCCCGAAACTCCGCCATCGGGTCGTAAAATTTTTGGCTCAAATCAACCGTATTAACCATTATCCCTGGCCGATTCGCCCTAAGCTGTCTGACAATCTTGCCATCCGGAGCGATTATGCACGATGGATACGACGAATAGTAACCGCTGGCATTTGCCATACTCACCCAGAAATGATTTGTCGCCGCGTGGCACTGCATCGTCTGCCGCATAATGTGCGTATGCACACTCGGCCTCTTTTGCCGGGCATTATAGAACGATTGAAAGATACAGTTCACGCCCTGCTTATAAAGCTGCCGATACAGCTCCGGGAATCGCAAATCAAAGCATATAAGTAGCGAGCACTGGACGCCGTTAATCGTAAAAAAAACGAAATGGTCGCCCGGCGTCATCCGCCGCAAATCCTGCCTCGTGCAAAACCTCTTATCATAGCGGTCAATAATCTCCCCCTGGGGGCTGATAAGATACAGAGAGTTATGTGGCCTATTCGGCTCGGCCTGCCCCCGAATGCTTTTGTCGGGGGTTAGCCGGTGTGTGCTTCCTAAAACAACCCAGAGGCCGAGCTTGCTCGCCAGCGCCATAATCTTTAGTGTTTCTTCTTTCAGCAGTTCCCAGTCGTATCCGGCAAATGATGGAAAGTCCGTCCCTACATAGCCGCTAAGAGCGCACTCTGGAAAATGCACTATATCCGCTTTGGCTTTGGCCGCTTTGTGCAGAAGCTCGCAGATTTGCCGACCGTTTCGCTTTATCGACTTTCCTACAGCAAATTGACATATAGCAATTTTCAACATCCCTTGCAATTTCCGCCTCAATTCCTTCACGGGTAAGGTGTGCTCTGCCCGACGTTCAACTGACCACTTATCTCACCCCTTAAAACACAAACTTCGAAAGTTCGTGTGCCCAACCATAATACTGCCGCAACCTTTGTCTATGCGCTGCATAATCTACCGGAGCGTGATGCGCATCATCAGTAGTTTCAAATGTCAGTGTAATTCTATCTACTAACTTCTCATCGACCCCACATTCCATCAACATCTTTCTTACTTTCGCCGAGTTTAGGACATGAGACTCTTTCTTTACCCCCTTTATCTTACGGTATATCTCACAGGTTAGCTCTGCGAATACGAATCGCATCTCTTCTTCTGCCTGTCCCAGTTTAATACTGTTTGCAGTCTCATCTTTAATAATTGCATCAACTTCCTTTAATCTCTCGCTCCAACTCTCCCAGCATATTTTCTCAATTGAAGGTCCAACTTCTGTATATCCTGTAATTTCGTAGTACCAACCGTTAATTGTCCGACAGCCACTTCGCACCATCTCTATCCACTTCTTGTTGTGAGACATTAGAATTACTTGCTTCCCACGTTCAACCAATTTTCGGATCACGCCTATAAATTGAACCTCATGTTCTGCATCCCACGATTGTATTGGATCGTCAATAATCAAAAAATCAAATGGCGATTGCCCTTTTAGATTCACCGCGAGACTGACGCATAAACCCAAAGCGTTCAGTTTTGATTCACTCAGAGACGAAACCGCGCTTATCAATTCTTTGCCATACGACTTAGCTTTGATTTGTACGCGTCGAGCTTTTAGTTCGCCCTTCACTGTCCGCTCAATATCAAACCCAGCAAAGTGCACGTCAGGATCGCCAGTAGTTCTGATTTCCCCATACCATTCCATCACCTCAGATGTAAGCTCACTCGAGATTGCCTCGAGTACCTTGTTGGCCACATATTGATCAACATATTTGCGAAGTTCCTTCAGACCCGCGAATATCTTCTTGATCTTCCAACACTTCTCGATATCGCTTCTTTGTTCAAGAAGGTCGATGAGAACGCTTACCTCTTCCATCCCTGCCAATGCATCCAATTCCTGCTTCAACACTTCGCCAGCAGCCGAAATCCCCGCCACTTTTCCTGAAAGGGTTAACACATACTCGCGCGCCTCGGCAATGTACTTCGCTATGGCTTTCCCAAGCATCTCAATTAAAGAAGCATTCTCTTTGAACTCAGTAATAGATGTCTCCACCTTATTCACGCACTCGATAACATGAGTGTAAAGTTGCTGCAATCTATACCTCACATCTGCAAGTTCCGAAATAGCGTCTTTCACAGTATTAAAATGCCCTTCGTGCTTCGACGAAAGTATCGTTTTAAGTTTTTCAAGTGAGCCTTCTTGTGCCAGAAGCTGTGACGATTTCTGTTCTTGTCGATGCTGGTATCGATCAAGTCGTGACTTCAATTCTTTTACTACACCCTCAACCTTTGTACGCTGCGTCTGTAATACCACGCTTCGTTTTTTCTCTGCTGTAATTTCCCCGTGCTGATCACGGATATGTGACAAAAGACGATCGTCAAGCACCTGACCGCAAAGCGGGCATCTTTCACGACTCTCATCTAAAAGCTTGACACCAAG
Organism: uncultured Pirellulales bacterium; assembly: GCA_964554425.1. GTDB lineage: Bacteria > Planctomycetota > Phycisphaerae > Sedimentisphaerales > Anaerobacaceae > CAYWXK01. The sequence goes on from CAZKOQ010000128.1 coordinate 4,960, forward strand.
GTCAAAAAACTCCGCCCGTTCCAGAATGTGCTTTACAGTTGCCAGTCCAAGAAGCTCTATGTATTCACTGACAGATATGCCTGTCACACAGTCAACAAAGAAGTTCTCGTCATCCGTATTCGCCTGTCTTTCTCCACCCGAGTAGTCTGACAGACCAATATGACCTCTGAAAATCTTGCCAACGGCATCCTCTCGAATCTTCATTAACCCCGTGTGAATAGCAGTCTCTTCTGTATCCTGCGGAACCCACCTGCCGGACTCCATCACAATAGCGCTGTATGTTTCCCCAAAAACACCTGCCGCACTTTTGTAAGTTTTCTCAACCTCAGCCAATGCTGGTTGCTTCGACAATCGCTCTTCAAGTCTCTTAACTTTGGATAATAGATCTTCGGCATCAGGTTTAACACAAACCTCGGGCTTCGTGCATAACGACACAAAATCTCGCTGAATCTCATCTAACTTTTCTAAACCGAGGAGGCGTGCAAATCCACGAAATCGCTCGTCGGGTTTTACCAGCAGAAGATATTTAAGCGCATGCTGAAGAATGAATGGTGCTGGAGCCTTTGATAAATACTCCTCGAATGGCCAACTTTCAACCTCCCTTTCATCTACAAATCTCCTTACCACATCACCGCTGCTCAGAGTCGCCTTATACTCTACTTCGCGTGTTTCGTCTAAGCATCTTACTACCACCAAAGGATCCAACGATTCCAACAAATGGCGATTGCGGTATGACCCTTTGTACTCTTCCTTCGAGTCCGCCATTTTGACTTTCGATGTTATCCCGTACAGAAGCCATTCAAAAGCCTCTGATATGCTTGTTTTACCATAACTGTTAGGTGCGTAAATAAGCGTCAACCACTCGTGGAAATCAATTGTGCGGCGTTCGTTGAATCCTCGAAACCCCTGGATGGTAATGTTCTTAATCTTCAACCCTCCACAACCTCCATAATTATTTTTCTCAGTTCAGACTCCATAGACTCCACCGGATTCTCTCCACTATATGCTCTGATTAGTCTTTTGTGTACCTCATCTGAGACTCCTTGTGACAACTCCTCAAGGTATTTACTACAACCGTCATGTTCTCTACTAATTGCTTCCGCACCCATATTTATCTCCATTTCCCGCAGTCCTCACCCATCGGATTTTCTCTGCTATGCAGTACTCCAAAAGTGTAGTCAAAACATGCTCAAAACATGCTCAAAAAGTACCAATTTTTGTTAATTTTTGTTCAAAACGCGCGTGTTTTTGTTAATTTCTTGCCAATTCTTGCTCATTTTTACCCTCATTTTTACGCTAAAAACAAATAAGTCCTATAAAATCAACCTTCTTACTACCGCCAACCGCCCCATTTTTAAAAATTTCCCTAAAAAACCTCTATTTCCTGACTTTTTTCTTATTTTTATATCCTTTTTTATACCTATTTCAGTCCCATTGTTTCTTCCAGGCCGAAGAGGATATTCATATTCTGAATCGCCTGGCCGGATGCACCTTTTACAAGATTGTCAATTACTGAAAAGCACACAATCATCCCCTTCACGCAGGTTACAAAGACCTGACAATAATTTGTCCCTGCGACATCCTTAACGCCGGGCGCGTCCTTGCGGACTTGAACAAACGGTTCGTTGGCATAAAAATCCATATAGAGCTTGGTTAGTCGTTCGCTGCTGAACTTTTCTTTATGAGATTCTTCGCTGCGCTCAGAATGACGAATAGGCCGGCAATAAACCGTTGAGAGGATTCCCCTATCAAAAGGCCCGGCGTGCGGCTGAAACAGAATTTGCACATCGCGGCCGGCGATTTCGCCGGCAATTTGTTCCATCTCCGGCAAATGGCGGTGTGTGCCGATTCCGTAGGGAAACATATTTTCGTTCATATTCGGGAAGTGGAATTTAGTTGAAGGGTTTTTGCCCGCACCCGATATGCCGGTTACCGCATTGACGATAATCGAGTCCGTCTCTATAAGATTTTCTTTAAGCAGGGGCGCTATCGCAAGAATCGCGCTCGTCGGGAAGCAGCCCGGATTTGCGACCAAATTTGCTGACTTTATCTGCTCACGGTATAACTCCGGCAGACCGTAAACCGCCTTTGCGAGATTGTCTGTATCCGTATGCTTTTGATAAAACTTTTCATAGACCGACACATCCTTTATTCGGTAGTCGGCGCTGAAATCTATGACCTTCAGCCCCATATCTAAAAGTTTCGGCACAAACCCCATCGAGACCTTATGTGGCAGACAGCAAAGGGCAACATCAGCTAAGTTGGTTAATTTCCCAAAATCCAACGGCTCGATTGCCAGATTGCACCGCCCCTTAAACTGCGGAAAGACATCCTCCACAGGCCCGCACTCCTCCGGCAGCGCCGTCAGATAGACCAATTGGGCCTGGCTGTGTGCCAGGAGAATCTTTATCGACTCTGCGCCGGTATATCCGCTCGCTCCGATTATCGCAACTCGTATCATATTTTACCTTTCCAATAAAAATAGCCGCTTTAATTATTCGGCGGCTATTGTAATAATCCGAAAGTAAATCCGCCATAGGCGGATAAACTTGCAAATTAACGCTTCGAGAACTGGAATCTCCTTCTTGCGCCCGACTGGCCCGGCTTTTTCCTCTCGACCATTCTGGGGTCGCGGGTAAGGTAGCCGCCGTCCCGCAGGGCTTGCAGGTAGCTTTCATCGTAATTTTTCAGAGCCCTGGCAATTCCCAATAGCGATGCGCCGGATTGCCCCGTGGACCCGCCGCCGTTGACGTTGATGAAGATGTCGAACGTTTTTTCGCTGCCCACCGCCTTCAGGGGCGCGACAACGGCGTGTCTATCCTGCTCCCGTTTGAAGTAGTCGCCAAGCTCCTTTTTATTAACAAGCAGTTTGCCTGTGCCGAGCTTGATTCGCACGCGTGCAACAGAGGTTTTCCTTCTGCCGACGCCCCACCAGTAACCGCCTTTGCCCGGCTCACTTTTTGTCGGTTTTGCTGCTGTCTGCGGCGCTGCTGCCACCGCTACTAAGGTAGCAGGATTTTCAGTTTTGGTTTCTGCCATAGTTAATTATTGACCCTAAATCCCACGACTAAATTCAATATCCTATATTCTGTATTTTACATTCTATTTGAATAGTTCTATTTTTTCCGGCCTCTGGGCCTGGTGCTCGTGGTCCGGGCCGCGATAGATTTTTAGCCGTGTCAGCATCTTCCTGCCGAGCTTATTTTTGGGCAGCATCCGTGCCACCGCCAATTTCACCACTCTCTCCGGTTTTTTGGCCATCATTTCTTCAAATCTGATAAACCTATGGCCGCCTGGGTATAGCGTGTAATAGTCATACACCTTATTCTCCGCCTTTTTGCCGGTAACCCTTACCTTATCGGCATTTACGACAATCACATAGTCCCCCGCATCGACGTGCGGCGTGTATGTCGGCTTGGTCTTGCCGATAAGCAGGGGTGCGATTTTTGCCGCCATTCGGCCTAAAACCAGACCATCCGCATCCACAAGATGCCACTTGTGCTCAACTAACTCTTTTTTCGCCATAAAGCTCTTCATAGACAGATTCTCATCAAATTCTGGAAACGTTGTATTCTAAGGAATAAAACCGCCTTGTCAAATCTTTTTGCCGGATTTTTGGCAGGACTAATAACGCCCAAATTACAAAAAGG
>CAZKOQ010000129.1:0-8607 GCA_964554425.1 uncultured Pirellulales bacterium
CTGCTATTCGACAGGCAGCGTTACAGGAAACAATTATGTCGGCGGGCTGGTGGGAATGAATTTTAATTATGGTAGGGTTACGAATTCGTTCTGGGATACACGAACCAGCGGCCAATCCACAAGTGCTGGCGGGACGCCCGAAACCACAGCCGAAATGAAGACAATGAGAACTTTTGCGAACGCCGGCTGGAATTTTGTTGAAATCTGGGGCATCGGCGAGGACCAGACGTATCCGTTTTTGAGGACCGAACCAGCAGGGGATTTAAACCATGACAAAAAAGTTGACCTTGTTGACCTTGCGATTTTATCCTTGCACTGGCTGGAAGGCCCGTAGGAAGTTAGAAGTCAGAAGTTAGAATTAAGAAAGACCGAGGACGCAAGACCACGAATCACAAGTTACGAAGAGATTTTAGCAGTGCTGCCCGGCAGTTCTCGAATTGCTCCGGCGGCAGAGGCGCTGCCTGTCCAGAGAGACTGACCTGCTGAACTGGCGTAAGCCATCTTGACGATTTTGAAGGAAAGATAGATAGGGCAAAATTTCGAGGAGGAAGAAAAATTAAAAATCATTCAATCCTCGCCTTGGCGATAATGGCTTTATGGGCAGGTTCTGCCGCAAGCGTTCAATACAGCGGCGGGACAGGTGAGCCAAACGACCCATACAGAATCGCAACTCCACAAGACCTAAACGACATCGGCAACCACAAAGAAGACTGGGACAAGCATTTTATCCAGACTGCCGACATAGACTTGCAGGGGGTTGTGATATCTCCTGTCGGCAACTATAGTCAACCTTTTGCCGGCGTCTTTGACGGCAACGACCATATCATACACAACGCAGTCGTGAATATGCCTTCCAGCAATTATGTAGGTTTATTTGGCTGTGTGACCTCCACTGGCCAGATACACAACCTGGGTTTAGAGGATGTCGCAATTACCGGTGAAAATTGTGTCGGCGGCCTGGCGGGTGCAAATGAAGGCAGCATCACCGGCTGTTACACCAGCGGTTCGGTCAACGGAACTGAAGAAGGTGATAATGTCGGTGGCTTAGTGGGATGGAACCACGGCAGCGTCAATGATTGCTACTCCGCTTGTTCTGTCAAGGGAATGGAAGAATGCGACAATATGGGCGGTCTGGTAGGATTCAATTCCGGCAGTGTAACTGACTGCTATGCAACCGGTTCTATCGATGGAAGTGGTTCTGATTGTGACCGTGTTGGCGGCCTGGTGGGAGTGAATGAAGGCAGTCTGGCCGGCTCTTACTCCACCGGCTCAGTCAGAAGCAGCAGTCGAGTTGGCGGCCTGGTGGGATGGAGCCAGTCCGGCAGCATCACTGCCTGTTATGCCACCGGCTCTGTTGAAGGAGATTTAGAAGTCGGCGGCCTGGTGGGAGTTAATTTGGCAAGTATCGCTTACTGTTACTCCACAGGTAAGGTTGATGGAGTCGGGGTTGGCGGACTGGTTGGAGAGAATTCTGGCGCCGTCATCGCCTCTTTCTGGGATGTCGAAACCAGTGACTGCAACTTCAGTGTCGGCGGCGAGGGCAAGACGACAGCCGAGATGCAGACCGAAAGCACATTTACCGATGCTGGCTGGAATTTTGATACTGTCTGGTGGATGCCTCCCGGTGACTACCCGCGGCTGCGTTCGCGTCCATATTCCGCCGGAACAGGCACAGCGGAGGACCCCTATCAGATAAGTTCCGTTTCCGACTGGCAAACTCTAATGAATACCTCAGGCGACTGGGACAAGCACTTTATCCTCGTCAATGATGTGAACCTGGCGGAATATGCCTGGGTGGAGTTCGAAACCATTGGGAAGTATTATGGCTGGAACGATCCCAACAACGAGCCGTTTACCGGGGTATTTGATGGCAACGAAAAATCAATCTGGAATTTTACGTTGACTTCTGATAGTCGAAACAGTGTCGGTTTGTTCGGGTACATCGGCTACAGTGGCCAAATAAAAAATCTCACCCTGCAAAACGCCGATGTCAATGCTGTGAACAGCATCTATGTTGGTGGGCTGGTGGGATTTAACCAGGGCTCAATAATAAACTGTTTTCTATCAGGCAGTATTAACGGATACCACAATGTTGGTGGACTGGTAGGAACCAACGATGCAGGCACGATAACCAACTGCTATTCGAGATGTAATATTTTGGGAACGGGGTGGAATGTCGGGGGGTTGGTGGGAGCTAACGATACAGGCACAATAACAGTTTGCTCTTACACCGGCGCGATTTTGGGAGGTTCTAATGTTGGCGGGGTGGTGGGAGACAACGACACTGGCACAATAATAGACTGCGATTCGACAGGCAGCGTTTCAGGAGGAGCAGACGGTTGGAATATCGGGGGGATTGCGGGATTCAGTGACGGCGAGATAATGGGTTGCTATTCGACCTGCGGCGTTGATGGAAACAGTCTCGCAGGCGGCCTGGTAGGACACAATTGTGATCATGGTACGATAACCAACTGCTATTCCACCGGCGGCGTTTCGGGAGCATATTATGTCGGCGGGCTGGTGGGATACAACCACGAGGCGGAGATAGACAACTGTTACTCGACTGGCAGCGTTTCAGGAACCGGGTGGTTTATCGGGGGATTGATAGGATTTCATGATCCGGAAGGATTTGTCCGAGATTCGTTCTGGGATATTGAGACTTCGGGCCAATCAACAAGTTCCGGCGGGAAAGGGGAAAAGACGGCAGAAATGAAGACAATGACCACCTTTGCCTCTGCCGGCTGGGATTTTGTTGAAATCTGGGGTATAGGCGAGCATCAGACGTATCCATTCCTGCGGACCGAGCCGGCTGGGGACTTGGACCACGATAAAAAAGTGAACCTTATTGACCTTGCGGTTCTTGCCTCACACTGGTTGGAAGGCATACCGTAGGCGGGGGGTATTGGTGATTGGTTATTAGCCCGAATTTTTCAAAGCCACAGAGGACCCTTCGACTCCGCTCACTTCGACAGGCTCAGTGCAAGCAGGGCAGGCACAGAGAACACAAAGAGCGCAGAGGTTTTTGTTATGTAAGGACTTATGGCAGATTTTGAAGATTGCCGACAAAAACAGTCTGTATATGTGGCCTTACATCAGCATAGGCAAACCGTCATACCGTGCTTATGTAAGTGACTATCCGGTAATGAAATATAACTATCACCTTCTCCGCGACCTCGGCGGTCTCTGCGGTTAGTGAGAAATGCGGACTAATCAAGCGGCGAGAGTATGACGAACGCCGTTCATTTCCAATATGTTTTGGGCGTTTCCCCTACTGTTTGAGTCCACATCCTGCCGTTATTTGCAAATTCAACTTTGTCTTTGTGTATTTTTGTAACGCTAACACCGTCAACAGCGTCTCCTTCATGAACGATTCGATAGCCAATTAGAGCAGTTGGACTGTCTTTGCTGTAGAGGATTCCGATTACTGCTGTATCCATCACTACAGCCGTAGCCGGGGACGGGGGTGAAAAGGTCGCTTTTGGTTTTTTTGCATCGTCAGTTGTGATACCTAACCGAACTGTCAAGAGCGGCAATGATACCGACAAGATTGTGCCAATAATAACTACTACAATCGGGAATTCGTGAATTTTGTCTTTCGAGTATAACAAGGAGGTGAGACCCAAGACACATGCGGCAAGCGCCAAAATACATAAGTGAAATAGATAGCCAGTAGTTCTCTCTATTGCTCCAAAACTTATTGGAAGTCTAAGTTGGAAGCCAAGCTTTCCTGCTACAGCACAAACAGTCAAAGCGAGAGTAGTCCATGCAATAACAATCAATAGGACTTTGCTTATTTTAATCTTGGCGGCCTGTTTCCCTGAAGACCCGTCTTTTTTCTGCGGAGTCGGTAGGTGAGGAAACTGAAGGTTGCCCCTGTCTTTTTGCACCGGCACGTTCTGAAAATCAAGAAGCTTTGAGATTGCTTGTTCTGCTAACATAACTGTTCCCTTCCTTCCATTATTCACTATTGTTTATCCACCCAGAAGAAGAGGTTCTTGGGCGGTTTAGACTAAAAAACAAATAAATTTTGTGGAGGAGATTATATAATATGTGGTGGAAGTAAAACCTTCAACCACTCCTCCTTGAGTTTACCATATTTTATCAAATTAAAGCGAATTGTCAACAAAAAAATAGCCAAAAAAAGCACAAAAGTCACAAAGAAATTAAAAGTAGCCACAAATCCCCGCTTACGGCTTGCGAGGACGGGAAGACGCAAAAAACACAGAAAATATATCTTTTTAACACAGATTTACCGCCGAGGACGCCGAGACCGCAGGAAAGTTAGACACGGATTGACACTGACTTGTCCTGAGCGAGGCAAAGCCGAGTCGAAGGATTCACACAGATTCTGTTTAGCCCGAATTTTTCAAAGCCACAGAGAGCCACAGAGGAAATAATCAGACACGGATTGACACGGGATTAACACGGTTTTTCTATGGTAACCTATAAAGAGCACAAGAGCAAAAGGCAAAAGGAAAAGACTTCGGCACTTCGACAGGCTCAGTGCAAGCAGGGCAGGTACAGAGAGCTAAATGGTAGATGTTTGTCAGGTTAAGGAGTGACTATTCCATCTAAAATAACAACCTCATCGTTTTTTTCTCAACATCACCGCACCAAAACCGAGTAGCAACAAGTGATGGCCTTTACGAAAAAACTTGCTAATATACCTTCACAGACTTTATGTCTCTCTTTGCAACAAAGCAAAAGCTAGTTAGTGCCTCCATCAGACTCGTCAAAAAAGCTTCTGATTGTGGATTATCGTACCCCACTAATCGTTCTACAAGAGTAGCACCAAAACTCATAAGTATAAAACCTTCTTTCCAAGCACCCTCTGACCACATACGATTAAGTATATGAGCAGCACAATCTTTGTCTTTTCCTTGGTCTGACCAAAGTTTATAAAGTTGCAGCTTCATGTAGTCAATAGAAACAACCCTTGCTCTTCGATACCGTTCTGAACGAACTGGGCAATTTAGGTAAATAGCTACTGGCTTTATAATCTCTTGATTATAAACATACATAATATCCCAGATATTCTGATGACCATTCTGCTCTAGGTAATTTTTAGTGAAAGTAAGTTGACGCCAAAGGAATTTTTCTGGGTTTCCCCAAAACCTGTGTGTCCAGACCAGCCCAAAAAGTTCCATATATAGTGCTGTAATCTCTCGCCGAAACAAGTCACGGTCGGTTCCTGCCAATGATGGGTCGGCCTTTTTGACAGAGTTCAAAGCACTTTCCCACAAAGTCGAAGCTTCGCCTTCGCCACCGGTCTTTACGCAAAAGATTACAGAGTCATAAAATTGTCGGCAGAAGTCCTCGATGTTCATTTTGGGTTTTCGTTTGAATAGTCCCATCTCTGGCTGCTCCGAAATTGTTGTTGTTTCACAGCGCACATAAAAAGGGCGCTTCTACATCGTGCATAACCATACCAATATGGACTGCACAAACTCAAATCAAAGAAATTGCACACCCTCAACTCCTTTTCGACTTCAGTGCTTTATCTCCCTCCAAAGCCGAGATTTATTATACACTTTTTGACGCTACAATGCAAGAATTTTTTGTGCAGGTGGTTGTCTTAAGGTGCAAGGGTGCACTCGATGATACCTAAATGAGAAAAATTTTTACAAAAAAAATTGAAATTTTAGCCTCATTTTTTTGGTGTTTCGCGCTATATATTAGTGGTAAAAGAGTTTTTTTAGGAGAAATAAATTATGAATTTATTAACAATAGGTAAAATTGCCAAAGAACTAGAAGAGTGGGCGGACCAGAAGATACCTGAGTTAGTACCCGGACCAAAGTTGGCAGTCATGGTCAGCCTTGATAGGTTGGTTGGTGATAATTTTTGAGGGAAGATATGTCTGAGGACCCACTGGAATTTTGGAAAAGTCGAAATAGATTCTTGCTGAAAATAGCCCAAGAAGTTGACCAACTAGTCAGTGAGAAGTCGGAAAAATTAGCTCGCTTTCGGCAACAAGTAGGTGTTTTTGTTAAAAAATATGAAGATTACCTTGCAAACATAGAATCCAACAAAGAAAATGCGCCTTATCTCTTGGCACCAGTTTTGCCTGATAAGTATCGTGCTCAATTGTCGTCACCTCAGAGCAAACAAGACTTATTACCTGACTATTACTTTTTGTTGACGCTAATTCATGATAATTTGTTGTCACCCCCGCAATTCATCCCTATAAACAAAGGCATTTATCAAGCGGACGATCAGTGGGTAGGATATTGTTGGTCCCACTATGGACGCCTCATGGAAGGGAATAAAACGGAAGCTTTGATTGAGACAGCTCTTGAACGGGTGAAAGCTGATTTGGCAAACGAAAAGCCAGCGGGAACAGAGAGGAATGCTACTCCTACGAAAATTATCAATATAGAGAACTTTAAGGGTGTATTGGGAGACGTCCAGCAAGTGGAGAATCTACAGATAGCCGATCGTGCATGTATTCATAAGCATGATGGAACTGAGGAGAAAAAGAAAGGAATCCTCAAGAGACTATTAAAGATTATCATTACATGTTTGGGTTACCTGTTGGGGTGGCTTGGGCCGATTAAAGCGTTCATAAGAAAATTGGCGGGCTGAAGCCCACCCTACAATAACTGCCCGCAAATTCTTTGTGTCTTTGTGCCTTTTGTGGCCGAAAAAATTCGCTGTGTAAAAGAATCGTGGGGCGGGCCTCCGTGCCCATCCCCACTAAAAATCATTCCGACATTAGCGAAAAAGACCAGACAACGAACTATAAACTATTAACAGCTTGGCCCATTAGATACGAAGTTATCTCAAGGGCTTGCCCCGCCTCCTTGCAGAATACTGGATAATACCTATCAGCTTTTAATATCTCGCGGGTTTTTGCCCTCCTCGATGGCCGTTATTTTCCTGACCCTTCTTTTGTGCCTCCCGCCGCTAAACTCCGTCTCAAGCCACGTCTCCACCATCTTTCGAATCATCACTTCTCCAATCTGGTCTCCTGCTATACAAAGCACGTTTGCATCGTTATGGTCGCGCGAAATCCTGGCGCACAGCTCATCGTGACACAGTGCTGCTCTGATTCCCTTCACCTTGTTTGCGGCTATGCTCATTCCCAGACCGGTTGCGCAGACCAAAATAGCTCTGTCAGCTTTCTTTTGCGAAACGGCTGTCGCCGCCTCGTAAGCAATGTCCGGGTAATCAACCGGATTATTGTCGTTGGTGCCGACGTCAATGCACTCGTGGCCTGACTGCTTGATTATGTCCCTGACTATTTGTTTGATTTCCAAACCGCGATGGTCGCTTCCAACTACTACCTTCATATCACAAGTTCGCTAATCCTTTTCCGTATTGCTTTTTCTATCAAATCGGCACAGCGATTAAAAACCTCTTGCGGCTGGCCGATAGGGTCCGAAATTTCTTCATTTTCTGCTAACAGCACACACCTCTCCGCCGCATCCGGGCTTATATCAGTGACTCTTTTGCGATGGATTTCTTCCATTACAAATATGTAATCACTTTCCTCGACAAGCTCGCGGGATAATTTACTGCTCCTGTGAGCTTTTATGTCGATGCCCTTGGCAGCACAAGCGGCTGCTGCCTCGTCACTTGCCGGATGTCCAACCATATTCATTGTCCCGGCAGAAACTAATTTATAACCTATTTTGTTCGGCAGGTCAACAGCACACTGAAATTTTTCCGCTAAATATTTTTGAAATATTCCTTCCGCCATCGGACTTCTGCAGGTGTTGCCGGTGCAGACAAACAGGAACTTAACTTCTGATAGAGCATCGAGTTGGGCTTGTGAGAATACGCCCTCTCGGAGAATTTCTAATCCCGTTTTTCCGAACTTAACTACCGTGCTACTTTTTTTATATTTGCAGGGCCCGCCGTTTATTAGCATCTCTATCTTCCCTGAAAGCTGGGCGAGGACTTCTTTAGCATCTGTTGCTGCCGGCTGACCGGTCATATTCGCACTCGGCGCAACTACCGGATTGAGCGTTGCTTGAAGCAGCATAGCAGCTATCCGGTTATCTGGGCACCGAATACCTATGGAATTATCCTTGTATAGAGCTTCGAAAACCTCATTTGGAAGTTTTTTTCGCTGTTTGGCTGCGTCTTTTTCATCGAGTTCAAAAACTATAGTTACAGGTCCAGGCCAGCCGTTCTTAATCAGCTTTTGTGCCCTCAATCCGATTGTGGGCACGTATTTTTTTACATCGTTTTTCTCGCCGAGGTGCAGTGTATAGCGTTTCTCTGCGGTTCTGCCTTTGATAGTGTTAATTTTGGCAAGCGTATCTGCTTTTACTCGACAGGCAATTCCATAGACGGTCTCGGTGGGAAAGGCGACAAGCGCACCGGAATCGACTAATGCAGCAGCATCCTTGATTTTAGATAGGTCAGGTGCTTCTGGAGCAATGTCTATAATGTTTGTTTTTGCCGGCATAGGCCTCATAGGATAACCTAAACGGCCAAAACAGGCAAGATAACTTACTTGTGCTGCCGGCAAAACTTGCAGACCCTGTCATACACATTGCACCGCGATGTTTCCGCTGGATGTTCTGATGCCATATAGTCCGAATTGTTCGGTATGACGACAAGAGATAGGTAACACAATACAGACAAGACATAGGTAACAC
>CAZKOQ010000130.1:0-8550 GCA_964554425.1 uncultured Pirellulales bacterium
GTATTATTGGAAATGGAGGCGGAAAAATGACTCCAGAAAAAACCATAGAAGAGAAGTTGCAAAAACTTGCCCGAGCTATCGGCTCCGAAGAGCGGTTCGTAGAGAACGTAATGAGCCGTATCGAAACCGAGCCGAGCTACAAGGCCGACAGAGCTACAAAAATGAAAAACCAACCTATTATAAGGAGATTTATTATGAATCGCTTTACCAAATTCGCCGTCGCGGCGCTGATAATAATAGCAATAGCACTAGGGATAAACTTTTTAGATAAGTCAACCCCATCAGCTTATGCCATCGAGCAGACCATCCAGGCAAACCACAGCGTCCGCTACCTCCATATCAAAAGCTTTGAACCAGATAACAGCGAACCCAAGGAATTCTGGGTCGAATTTTACGACAATGGTAACGTCAAAAACGTTCGTATGCAATTCCCTCTTTGGGCCTCTTCTGACGACGGCCCCAAAGTGGTGGTGTGGCAGGAAAACAAGGCAAAAGTGTGGTTCAAACAAAAAGGCACTTTGCTAACCGTTAACGACCAGACCGTTGCGGAGCGTATGCTCAAGTTGGTAGAAGAATGTGACCCACGACTCGCTGTAGAACGCTTATATGAGCGGGAACAACAGGGCAAGGTAAAAGTAGAAATTGATGAGCCTTCTGATAAGTCCAAACCTATCATTGTGACAGCAACATATCTGCCTGGTAGTTCATCACCTAATAAACGCGAGGTTTTGTTTGTTGACCAGGCCACCAAACTTGTTACGGCTGTAGAGTTTTACCAGCTAAAAGATGGTGAGTATCGATACACAGGCATGCAGGAGTATTGCAACTATAATCAGCCGATCGAGGCGAAAATGTTTACTCTGGATGAAGTTCCTGCTGATGTGATGCGCATTGATCAGACTATACAAGAGGTCGGCTTGGCTCAAGGAAAGCTTGCGGATGAGGAAATTGCCGTAGAGGTAGTCCGCCAGTTCTTCGAAGCTCTTATCGCCAGCGATTATGCCAAAGCGGGCAAATTACTTGAAGGCATACCAGCCGATAAAATTAAAGAGGCGTTTGGTGACCGCAAGTTTCTCCGCATCATCTCAATTGGACCGGTGGCTCCACACCCCATACCTGAAACGAAAGGTTTGGTTGTGCCCTGTACTGTGGAAGTCGAGAAAGATGGGCAAATAAGCCAGTGGAAGCTGGAGCAGCTTGCAGTTCGGCAAGTTTATAATCAACCTGGTCGCTGGACGATTTTCGGCGGAATTTAGAAGACCACCCCGATTGTCTGACCAAAGCTATGATAAAAGGCCGGGCCGCTTTTAGTCCGGCCTTTTTTATTGATTAGCCGCAGAGAGAAGATTATCATATCTTATTATGAGACTTCCGCTGACAAAGTATGGCTGGCCGCAGGTAGTCATTTTTCCGGCAGGAATCCTGGCGGCGATGGTTGTCGTTGGGCTTGGTGGGAGAACAATTTTGCCCCTGTGGAGTATCATTCTGATAGAGATGCTTCTGGTAGTTGGTTTGGTTTGGTCTTTGTCATTTTTCCGCGACCCTTATCGCTCCTGTCCTGCGGATAAGAACCTGCTGCTGGCTCCTGCGGATGGAAAGGTAACCAATATTGACTTTGTGAAGGAGGATAGTTTTACCGGTGCTACTGTGGTTAGAATCGGAATATTTTTGAGTCCCTTCGATGTGCATATCAACCGCATCCCCTGCGACGCTAAGGTTGAGCGAATTATTTACAAAAGTGGTGGATACAGGAACGCCAAAAATCCCGGTTCAGGGGAGGTCAACGAGTCCAACGATATATGGTTGGTGCGAACCGACGGTCCGCCGGACACTTTGCTTGTCAGACAAATCAGCGGGGCGATTGCCAGGCGGATTGTCTGTGCGATAACCGAGGGTCAGCACGTCAGTGCCGGCCAGAAGTTTGGAATGATTAAATTCGGCTCCAGGACGGAATTGTATGTGCCTGCGGGAGAAAATGTGAAGTGTTTGGTGAAAGTGGGCGATAAAGTTAAAGCGGGGCTGTCGCCCCTTATAAGGTATATGTGATGCGAAGATTAAGGACCAAAGGTGCAAAAGAGAGTCTTCTGCGGCAGGTGCGAAAGCAGCGGCTAAAATACATCACGATTTTGCCGTCGCTGGTAACTATACTTAATGGCGTGTGCGGCTTCATCGCGATTATTTTTACCAGCCAGGGTGCGGGACTCGGCTTAGGGGAATTCTCTCATTTTGCAATGGCTGGGTATATGATTCTGCTGGCGATGATTGCCGATATGCTCGATGGTCGCCTGGCGAGGATGAGTAAGAGCACATCCAGCTTCGGCGGTCAATTAGACAGCTTGTGCGATATAATCAGCTTTGGCGTGGCGCCTGCTTTTTTGATGCTCAAGGTTCTGGAATACAAATTGGAGTCGGCTGGATTTGCAGGAGAGGATATTGTGCAGCGTTTCGTGTGGGTGGCGGCGGCGGCATATATAAGCTGCGCCGCGATTCGGCTGGCGAGGTTCAATGTGGAAAATGAGGAGGATGAGTCGGCGCACATGAGCTTTACGGGTCTGCCGACACCGGCTGCCGCAGGGGTGGTGGTGAGCATTGTAATATTCCATCAGGAGGCGCTGCCGAATGTAGATGCCGTTATTTATCTGCTGCCGGCTCTGGCAATTGGAATTTCGGCTTTGATGGTCAGTAGAATCAGGTATCCGCACATCCTCAATCAATACATAAGAGGCAAAAAACCCTTTGCATATTTTATAAGGGTGCTGTTGTTGCTGGGGTTGATTATGTGGAGCAGGCAGGCGGCGCTGGTAATTATTTTCTGCGGTTTTGCGGCGAGCAGTTTCTTAAAATGGTTTTATTACAGGGTAATCCGCAGAGGACCCGTCTTCGGTGGAGTTGCAGGAACCGGACAGACGGCGTTAATGTCGGTGGATGACGCCGATATTTCCGAGAACGGTGACGAGATTTATAAAATTGAGAAATAAAAGCTAAGGGCATAAAGGCCCGCCGAGCGGCTGACCATTTGCTTTTTGGCTTTGATAATCCCCCCCGCTCTTGCTTCGCAAGAAGCTGCGGGGGAGTTCCCAAAAGAGACACCTGCGGGGGCTACACCATGGTTGAGGCGGGCTGCCTGGTGGACCGGTTCATTCGATAGTATCTCTCGACAATCCCAACCAGCCGAGATAAGACCTGCCGGCCCTCGTAGCTTGATTCAAGGCCTACGATTTGCAGGCCAAGAAAGATGCTTTTCCGGTCTATCGTTGGAAGCAGGTGCCTAATCTGGGCATTGAACATTAGCGGCGTTTCGTAAGGCAGGGGTGTAAAACGCAGGCCAATAAACTGACCTTCTTTGAAGTCCGGCTCTTGCCCGCCTGTGGGCGGCGGGGCGGATAATGTGGTATCAATTACGACCTGTGCACCGCCGGCGGAAATATCGACAAGCCGTCCCTGATAGTAGTTGTGTATCTGTGCGGTTCGGTCCGGCGTCTTGGCTTCCGCATGGGAACTTTGCCTGCGATGCCACAATACAACATTTACCTTCAGCGATTCGGGCACATTGACGCGAAAGTAGCTTCGCCGCTGGATGACTTCGACACAGTTCGGCACGGCAAGAATGATTGTGCCGCCTTGCCTTTGCTCCGTTGAAGGATTGGAGGGCGGCTCGAGGCCGAGGACAGTTGTGTCGAAGATGAACTTGCCATATTCGTATTTGAAGGATATACCGACCGGCTGTTCGAGCTGTATGTTTATCGGGTGCAGTTTTTCGAGGCGGTGGATGCTCTGGATGCTGAATCTGTCAACGCCGAGGTCGGTAAAAAGCACCTTTGCAACGTGCCATTTGCCTTTGGATAAATACGACATAATAGCCGGCGTTTTTTTGTCGATTGCTGTCTGAAGGATTTCCCTCGGTTCTACGCCGCGAAGCCCTATCATTTCGTTCATTTTTCAACCTCCCCAGTCCATTCCCGGCCTGTGAGCAGGCAGGCGGGGACGGACTTTCTTTTCAATAAATCCCTAAATAAATATTACAAATGATTGTCTCCTAAGCAAAATACATTGTGGTGAAGCTAACGGTCTTCGGATGTTGAGATTAACGATACGTCCTCTAATTTCCTGATGGAAAAAGGAAAACGCAAGGTGGGCGGCAATAATTACGATTTTCGAGGGCGAAAACGCTTGTTTGGACGATAAACTTGAAATGAGATGATTAGCCAATATATTGTGGCGATATAAATGAATGAAATTCACAAAATAAAAAGGGTGGGGGGTGATAAGATAGCCCTTCTGGGGCTTTTTATCCTTTCTTTGCTGGTCGCTTACATTATCACTATTTCCAAGTCGGCTCTTTTATTGTCAGGGCCGATTGAGCTGGGTTATACAGGCCTGTCGATGTCAATGCCGAGCGGAAACGGCTGGCATAGCCAGGAACAATGGAGGTATTACCAGGATGTATTTATTCTCGGCAGCGTTTTTACGTCCGAATCCGGAGTAGCTACTGCGGTGGCTCAATGCCGGTTTCTATTTGCCGTCGCTGGGGTATCGGCGCAGGCGGAGTTCGAGCGAAAGGCCGCTGAAGTTGGCGGGACGATTGCAAAGAAGGGACAGACGCGGAAGGAGTCGATAGTTATTGATTGGGCGCAGATAACAAAGCCGGGGACGCCGCTGAATTTATTTTTCGCCTTATCCGAGCTGCCGTATAATCGCCGGCTTATATTCGAGGTGCAGCAAGCTAAGGGCGATAGCAATTTGGCCGAGAAGGCATTTAATCGAATAGTGGAGAGCATAAACTTCAAGGATAATGGACTGCTGAAGGCGGGCAGCGAAGTTGTCGAGGGCTTGAGAGACAAAGGCATTGCCGGCTTCTTGGATAATCGGAATCAGCAAGTTTTTTTTCTGATAAAGACGGTAAGAATGCGTACGGAACAGACCGTTGGTTTCACGATGGAGGTGCTTGTCGAGGAGGGGGAAGAAGCCGAGCCAAAGATTGATGCCGCAGGTCTTTTTTACACTCGCATCCCATATAGCCAGGAGCAGGTAATATCTTTCAAGAGCGACAATAGCTTCAATGAGTTTGTCTGGAAAAGCGAGAGCTATGGTCCGACCGGCAGAAGCGGAGCGGAAATAATACTGGAAAAGAACGCGCCGATGACCGTTAGAAGATTTGATGTGGAGCCGGAAGAAAAAACTTATCATCTCAGCGCCGCGGCGGTGCCGAGTGTCTTTCTGCAGCAGCTTTTGAGCGAGATGCTTAACGGCGATAAGAAAGAAATTGTTGTGGATGTAATCAGGTCTGACGGGAAAATCACGCCTGCATATATTTCCAGGACCGAAGCTAAAGATGCCGCCGACAATGAAGCGGTATATACGCTGGAAGTCGGGCTTTCAAGCGAGGGCGGCTTTTCCGAGAGAATTTATCTTGACAGCCAAAGGCAGATTTCAAGAAAGGAGCTTCGGCTGGATACGGTATCTGTTTTTGAGCGGGCGACACTCAAAAATATCCTGGATGAGTTCCCTGAACGAGCGGACGCTATTTTGCGTAGCGATAAAATGCCGAAGACAGACATTTTGCAGGAAATAGATTATTGAGCGACCAATTTTTTTGTCACAGCGGTGGAATCTGCAAAGCTCCACAATCTATCGAGAGACGGCAGTATCGCCTTTCTGGCTGCCCATTTACATAGAATCACAAAAGTATTGATAAACCCTCAAAAAGTAATATGCTATTTGCCGGCCATTTGTTTTTAGGAACCCAATTATGCAGACAAGACGGTTAGGGAATACGGATTTGGAGCTGACGACCGTCGGTTTGGGCACGTGGGCGATGGGCGGGCCGTGGCAATTCGGCTGGGGACCGCAGGATGATAATGAGGCAATCGCAGCAATCCTCAAGGCACTGGAATTGGGTATCAACTGGATAGACACCGCTCCTGTTTATGGCCTGGGTCATTCCGAAGAGCTTGTTGGAAAGGCGTTGAAGCAAACAAAGCGGAAACCCTTTATTGCGACAAAATGCGGATTATTGTGGAATGAAAAAAGAGAGAAGGTGCCCTGTCTGAAAAGAGAAAGTATTCGGCGGGAATGTCACGCGAGCTTAAAGCGGCTCGGTGTTGAGAGGATAGACCTCTATCAAATGCACTGGCCCGACCCGGACGAGGATGTCGAAGAGGCCTGGGGAGAAATGTGTAAATTGGCCGATGAGGGAAAGGTTCGATATATAGGGGTTTCAAATTACAATATCAACCAAATCGAGCGAGTCCGCAAAATTCACCCTGTTGCCTCAGTTCAGCCGCCTTATAGTATGCTCCATCGAGAGGTCGAGGATGGTTTGCTTGGCTATTGTGCGAAAAATAATATCGGCGTCCTGGCATATAGTCCTATGCAAAGAGGTTTGCTTACAGGCAAATTCACCAGGGGATACTTTGAAAGTCTGGCTGCGGATGACCATCGGAGAAAAAATCCTGATTTCCAGGACCCGCAATTTTCTGCGACCCTGGAGCTTGTCGATAAGCTCAGTCCCATTGCAAAGCGAAGCGGCAAAACATTAGCCCAGCTTGCAATAGCGTGGGTCCTGCGTCGGCCTGAAGTTACCGCTGCCATTGTCGGCGCACGCAAACCTGCCCAAATCATCGAAACCGCCCCGGCCTCAGATTGGAACTTAAGCAAAAAGGATATTGATGAAGTCGGGCATCTTTTGGCTGAACGTATGGAAAAAGTTACCAAGTAAATCATTTAGCATAGGGGAAGGAATGGCCACGAAGTTAAAAAGTAGAAAATCGAAAATGGAAAATCGAAGATACACAAGTCCGCTGGTTGAGCGGAATGCCTCGAAAGAAATGGCTGAGCTTTTCGGGGCGCAGAAAAAATTCAGCACGTGGCGCTGGCTGTGGCTGGAGCTGGCGAAGGCACAAAAGAAGCTCGGCCTCGACATAAAACAAAGCCAGATAAACCAGATGGCACAGCATCTTGACGACATTGACTTTGAAAAAGCTGCCCGCTACGAAAAAGAGTTTCGCCACGATTGTTTCGCGCATATTAATACCTTTGGCAGCGTTGCGCCGAAAGCCGCGCCGATAATACATTTGGGGGCCACCAGTTGCTACGTCACCGACAATGCTGATTTGGTAATTATGAAAGAGGGTCTGCGGCTGATTGCAGGTAAGCTGGCGACGGTGATAAATTTACTGGGGCAATTTGCGAAAAAGTATCGCTCGCTCCCAACATTGGGATTTACACACTTTCAGCCGGCACAGTTGACCACTGTCGGCAAAAGGGCGGTGCTGTGGTGCTATGAGTTCGTGATGGATTTAGAGGAGGTAGAATACCGGCTCGATACGCTGCTCTTTAGAGGCGTCAAAGGCACTACCGGCACGCAGGCATCATTCTTAGAGCTGTTTGACGGCAACCATAACAAAGTCAGGCGGCTCGACAAAATGGTAACTGGTGCCTTCGGCTTCAAAAAATCGTGTGCCGTTACCGGCCAGACGTATCAGCGAAAAATCGACACCTTTGTAATAAATTGTCTTGCTTCGATTGCGCAGTCGGCACACAAGCTATGCAATGACCTTCGGCTGCTTGCGAGCTTAAAAGAAATTGAAGAGCCGTTTGAAAAATTGCAGGTGGGCTCTTCGGCGATGCCCTACAAAAGAAATCCGATGCGCTGCGAGAGGATAACGGGGCTTAGTAGATTGGTATTGAGCTTGGCCTCCAGCCCTCTTATGACGGCCAGCGAGCAGTGGTTTGAAAGAACGCTCGACGACTCATCCAATAGAAGGATTGTCATCCCGGAGGCATTTTTAGCTGTCGATGGAATCCTCGAAATCCTGAACAATGTCCTCGATGGTCTTGTTGTATATCCGAAGGTCATTGAAACGCACGTGGCGGCGGAATTACCGTTTATGGCCACAGAGAATATCCTGATGGCGGCGGTAAAGGCCGGCGGCCACAGACAGGAACTACACGAAAAAATAAGATTATATTCAATGGCTGCCGCAGCGCAGGTAAAGCAATTCGGCAAACAAAACGATTTAATTGCCCGGCTCAGGGCGGACATCTCTTTTGCCAAAGTTGATTTTGGAAAGGTATTGGCCCCAAAAAATTACATTGGCCGTGCCCCGCAGCAGGTCGATGAATTTTTAAAAGGTATTGTTGCGCCCATCATCAGAAAATACCGTGGGAAACTATCCAAAAAAGTGGAGCTTAATGTGTAATGGATGTGGAGAAAAATTATGAATATTGTTATAGTTGGCAAAAAGAATGGCAAACGCCAGATACAGTGGATTAGCTTCTTTCTCCTGACCTCTGTGCTGGGAATAATCGGCGGACTGGTTAGCGGATGTATATACTATTTACTTTGCCGGCGATGGTCACATACAGCTGTAATTGGCGTGTTTGCTATGATGGTTGCGATGATGTTGTTTGGCCTGATTAAAAGTTTGGGCACGCCGATAGATAAATTACGCCAGTTGAAATAAAAGTATAAATCCGTGAAAATCCGTGAAATCCGCGGTTAAAAAAGGAAAGGCCAATGACCAGAAAAGAACTTATAAAACGCATAAA
>CAZKOQ010000131.1:0-8548 GCA_964554425.1 uncultured Pirellulales bacterium
TATATCATGACATTTTAATTTGTGGATATAGACGTTTCAGTTTGATGCGAGCATCGAGGGTTGTAAATTGCAATATTCTGAAAGTAATATCGGTAAGTAACTGTAAACTGATAAATTTTAAAGTCATAATATAGTAGTAGTGGTCCAGATGATTTGAGGGATTGTCATGGTGAGCCCCCCGTTCTTGCTTTCGCAAGAAAGCACGGGGGCGAACCATCTGGCCTACGCAAGAGAGATTCATCGGAACTTAGCGTGACAATCATCATATAAGCCATCACAGACCGGCAAATTATAATAAATTAAACTTTTTCTGCGATAAAGTAAGATGTATTCTGTTGTAATGGTCGTATCTGACAAAACCTAATACCAATTTTAGTTATTCATTGCCGACCGTCCGACCTGTCATTCCTGCAAAAGCAGGAATCCAGGTCATTCCGGTCAATATTGTGCGATACTCTTTCGGCAATTTTTAACTGTGATTGGTATATGAACACCTATATAATCGTAGCAGAATGTTTGAGTTTTTTACAGATGCCATCGAATTTTGCATGAATCACAAAGACAATTTATAAGGGAGTGCAAGAAATGGTAAAAAAAATTCTTCTTGCTGCTGTTTTGATTGCAGCGGTCTTCTGGCTGGCAAGCTGTCAAACTGTATCAGGCCTGGGTAAAGACATTTCCTGGACTGCTGATGCAACCGCTGGCGTGCTGGAAGGACGGTAAAACGGGTCAACCATTTGGCGGGAACTGTCGCCTCCTGTATTTAGCCCGGCGTGGAATGAAATCCGCCTTCGGCAGACGCCGGGTTGCCTGCCCTGAGCGAAGTCGAAGGGTTTAGCCGTCGCCGGCACGCCTGCTCTGAGCTTTCCGAAGGGGTGACGCAATTTCTTTGGTGTAACCTTCGACCATAGTCAATAGGGCCAGCAAAAAGCTAAGAGCACTTTCTGCACCCTGATTGGCGTTGACCCCATCTGGCGTCAAGCCATCGCAGCATCCTTTGCTTGCAAAGTCGTAAAGTGGTATCCCCACGTCGTTTGCGCCGAGAAACCATTCAAAAGCCCTTTTTTGAAGTGCCAGGAAATTTTTGTCTCCGGTCGCGTTATAAGCAGCCCTTAGCATTAGAACCATACTTGCTGCTTCTATTGGCTGCTGGTCGAATTGCGCCTTTTTTTGACCGCGGACATACCAGCCCTGGCAGCCCACGAAGCTAAAATGCTCGTCTGTAAAAGTCTTTCCTATGAGAAATTCGCAAGCTTCTTGTGCAGCTTCTAAGAATTTCTTATTTTCGAGCACTAAACCTGCTGCAAACAGTGCCTGCGGCAGCACCCCATTGTCGTATGTTAGCACGTCCTCAAACCACCGCCAGTCGGGCAAGCTGTTTTTCCCGTATTGGGCGACCAGTTGTTCAGCAGCCAATTGCATCTGGTTTTTGATGTCTTTGGCTTCTGGGAACCGCTTCAGATACCCACAAATGCCGAGTATTCCGTATGCCAGTCCCCGCAATCGCTGCTTCTGTAAATTCCAGATAGACCTGTCAAAGCACTCTAATGCCAGTCGTAAATGTCCCGGCGACGGCGGTTCCGCCAAAACCGTTCCACAAGCCCAAAGAATCCTGCCGAGGGCATCGTTTTGTGACTCACCCTTCCGCCAGGTCCTGTTAAAATTCATAAAGTTTCGGATTAAGCCATTCTTCTTCTGGCAATGGAGGACGAAGGACATATAGATGTCTAAGAGCTTTAATGCCTCCGTCTCTGGCTTCCGGGCGTAATATTGGGTCATTACAATTACTGCCCGTGCATTATCATCGGTGCAGTAACCTTCTTTCCGGTCCGGTAATATGAACTTGGCGTGCTGATAGAGACCGGTATCGTCAGTTAGCCGTCGCAGGTGCTCTATGGACGGTTCAGGCAGCTTAAATTCGGCAAGTGTTTGTGCCGATGGTAGTTTAGAAGGGATTTTTACTGGGGGTGAAGTGGTAGAAACGACCTTTTTTGCAAAATATCTGGACATTTGTCGGATTCCATCTTGATATAGCTACACGAGCTGGCGTTCTCATAATAGTGGGGGTTAATTAGTTTGTCAAGTCTATCGGCTTCGGTAATTTAATGGCCAATGGGGTTTCATCCGCAAGTGCTATGGACACAATATGTTAAAAGAGGTAATTTAGAGATGCCTTGATAAATTTTTTGCTTTTTGCAGTTTTTTGTTGAACCAAACAGAGACGAGTGCGTATACCATCCTACTATGATAGTAGGAATGGTAGGAATATGAAAGGTGTGCTATGAAACTGTCAACGCGAACAAGATATGGTATCAGAGCCGTCATAGAGCTGGCGGAAGGTGACACCAGAAAGCCACTGCAGCTCAAGCTCATCGCTCAGAGGCAGGATATATCTGTCAAATATTTGGAGCAATTGATGAACGTTCTAAGGACAGGTGGAATTGTCAGAAGCATAAGAGGCGCCAGAGGTGGATATGTCCTTGCTAAACCTGCTAATCAGATTAAACTTAGCGAAGTTTTCAACTGCTTGGAAGGCCCCGTAACCACCGCTGAGTGTGTCGAGGACCAGGAGTTTTGTGAGCGGGCTGCTGAGTGTGCGGCGAGGTTGCTCTGGTGTCGGGTGCAGGATGCCATCAGAAATGTTCTGGAATCTATGACTGTCCAGGATTTGATTGATAAAGCAAAGAATAAGAAAAGTTCGAATTACCAGATTTAGGCAGGATGCAGCAAAATTATGAGTGCTATCTTTGAAAATGTGGCAGCCCTGGTGGGCTATACTCCTATCGTTAAAATTAATAAGCTCGGCTCAAATAAGGCCACTATTTTGGCTAAGCTTGAATCACGTAATCCTTGTGGCAGCGTGAAAGATAGGATTGCAAAGTCGATGATAGAGGCCGCCGAGAAAGCAGGATTCTTAAAGCCGGATTCCATCATAATTGAGCCAACCAGCGGCAATACCGGTATAGGACTGGCATTTATCTGTGCTACAAAGGGGTATCGGCTGATACTCACTATGCCGGAATCAATGAGCATCGAGAGAAGGAAGCTCCTGAAGTTCTTTGGCGCCGAAATCGTGCTTACGCCCGCCGAAAAGGGTATGACCGGCGCCGTCGAAAAAGCTGAGCAGCTCGTGGCAAGCAACCCAAACGCCTTTATGCCCCAGCAATTCAACAATCCTGCCAACCCGCAAATTCACAGGGAAACAACTGCTGAAGAGATTTGGAATGATACCGATGGCAAACTTGACTTCTTTGTTGCAGGAGTCGGCACCGGCGGGACACTGACCGGATGCGGCGAAGTGCTCAAGCAACGAAACAAAGCCATCAAGGTAGTGGCCGTCGAGCCAAAGGATTCGCCGGTCCTTTCCGGCGGTAAGCCCGGTCCGCATAAGATTCAGGGTATAGGAGCTGGATTTGTGCCGCAGGTTCTAAACCTCGCTATTATTGATGAGATTATCAGGGTCTCAAACGAAGATGCTCTCGAAACGACCCGCCAGTTAGCTAAAAAGGAGGGAATATTGACAGGTATAAGCTCTGGTGCAGCTATGTGGGCGGCAATACAGCTTTCGCAGCGGCCGGAAAGCAATGATAAAACGATAGTGGTCATCCTGCCCGATACCGGCGAGAGGTATCTCTCAACGGAATTGTTTGCGTAAGAATAAAATAGGTGTGAATCTGGAAGGGGAGTCGAGAATGCAAAAGAAAGGCTTGGCTGACAAAAAAATAAAAGGTCTGGTTGAAAATATCGTTAAGACTTACCGAGGCGACCTTGGCATAAATTTTATAGATGCCTCCAATCTGCCCGTCAGAGGTAAGATTGTAGAAATTCTTGAGCTGCTTTTTGAAGTCCTCTTTCCGGGCTACACCGGCAACAGAACCGTTACTAAATCGAATGTTAATTTCATTATTGGCGACATCTTGTGCCAGCTTCGCACCCAACTGTCGGAGCAGATAGAACGTGCTTACAGGTATCAGTGCAGGATAAGAAAGTGCGACGGCTGTGATTGCCGCACTATGGCAGAAAGTGTCACCGAGCACTTGTTGGTGCAATTACCACAAATCAGAGAAATGCTCAAAGGCGATGTCATTGCGGCTTTCGATGGCGACCCAGCCGCAAAATCCTACGAAGAAATCGTCATTGGCTACCCCTGTATTACGGCCATTGCCACATATCGTATCGCCCACGAGCTCTATATAAAGCAAGTGCCCCTGATTCCTCGGATAATGACCGAATGTGCACACGCCAGGACTGGCATCGACATTCATCCCGGCGCTACGATAGGCAGGAGCTTCTTTATCGACCACGGCACAGGCGTTGTAATAGGCGAAACTTCGATTATAGGTAACAACGTCAAGATTTATCAGGGTGTTACCCTCGGTGCTTTGAGCTTTCGCAAAGACCAGAGAGGCAGGATTATTAAAAGCGGCAAAAGACATCCGACAATAGAAGATAATGTCATAATTTACGCCGAGGCCACTATTCTGGGCGATATTGTAATCGGAAAGGACGCCATAGTCGGAGGCAATGTCTGGATAAAAGAGTCCGTTCCCCCCGGCGTTACGGTTTCGATGGCAAGTCCAGACCTGGTCTATAAAAAACACGCAGTTCGCCAGGACAAAAAGTAAAAAGAAAAATATTCAGTGAAGTGGTTGGACGGTTGAGTGATTAGACCTTACAGGCAAATGGTATTTAGCCCGCCGTTTTACGGCGGGTTACTTTAGGAGGTTTCTTGAACGACCGGCTATATGAAAAAATTCGGAACCTAAAAGATAAACGCAGGGCAGTGATTCTTGCCCACAACTATCAGCCACCCGATATTCAGGATATTGCGGACTTCTGTGGCGATTCTTTGGGCTTGAGTATAAATGCCTCAAAGACCGATGCTCAAACAATCGTATTTTGCGGCGTAGAATTTATGGCCGAGACCGCCGCTATCCTTTCGCCTCAAAAAACAGTGCTTTTGCCCGATAGGTTCGCCGGCTGCCCCCTGGCTGATATGATTACAGCCGAGCAGTTACGCCGGCTAAAGCTCAAGCACCCCGATGCGCTGGTAGTCTGTTATGTAAATAGCTCCGCAGAAGTCAAGGCCGAAAGCGATTATTGCTGCACCAGCGCCAATGCAGTCGAGGTAGTGAACTCTTTACCGAAAGATAGACCCGTTATTTTTGTTCCCGACCAGCACCTCGGCCGATTTGTTATGGACAAGGCCGGCAGAGACCTTGTCCTCTGGCCCGGCTATTGCCCGACTCACGTGGTGATAACTATAGATGATATAACAAATGCAAGGGCGAAATACCCGGATGCAATTTTAATGGCGCACCCGGAATGCACCGAGCCGGTAAAAGACCTGGCCGACCAGATTCTTAGCACAGGCCAGATGCTCAAGTTTGTTAAAAATAGCCCCGCCAAACGTTTTATTGTCGCTACCGAAATCGGGATTATCCACGCCTTGAAGAAGGAAAATCCCCAAGCCGAATTTGTCCCCGCAAGTGAAAGGGCCGTGTGTCCCAATATGAAAAAAATTACTTTAGATAAGGTCATTATGGCTCTTGAGGATATGCAATACAAAGTTACCGTCCCCGAAGAAATCCGAACAAAAGCGAAAAAATCGCTCGATAGAATGGTTGAAATTTTACCGTCAGAATAAACGCAGCTGTTATATTTTAGAAAGGAGACAATAGTATGATTTTTTCAAAAATATCTGAAAAGCAAGTTACCAGGGCGATTATATCTGAATTCGCCAGGGATTTTGAAGACAACATCGAGAATGATGTAATTGTTATCGGTGCGGGACCCAGCGGACTCGTTGCCGCAATGGAGTTTGCGAAGAGGGGCGAAAAAACGCTTCTCATCGAGAGCAACAATTATCTCGGCGGAGGGTTCTGGATTGGCGGTTATCTGATGAATAAGCTGACGTTCAGATCTCCGGCTCAAGTAATTCTCGATGAGATTGGAGCGCCATACAAAGAGGTTGAAGAGGGATTGTATGTTGCTGATGGACCGCATGCATGTTCAAAATTGGTCGCTGCGGCATGTGATTCTGGCGTAAAGGTATTGAATATGACCCAGTTCGATGATGTGGTGATAAAAGAAGGCCGGGTTTGTGGCGTAGTTATCAACTGGACGCCTGTGTCCGCACTTCCAAGAGCAATCACCTGCGTGGACCCTGTCGGTATCGAATCAAGACTTGTGGTCGATGCTACGGGGCACGATGCGGTGGTCGTTCGGTCGCTTCAGAAGCGAGGGCTTGTGGAGATAAAAGGGTTCGGGCCTATGTGGGTCGAAGAGTCGGAAGATGCAGTTGTTGAGCATACCAGAGAGGTGTACCCGGGTTTGATTGTGGCCGGGATGGCTGCCGCAACTACATTTGGCCTTCCACGGATGGGGCCAACCTTTGGTGGAATGTTGCTATCCGGCAAAAGAGCCGCAGAAATTACTGTAGAAGTGTTAAAACAATAGGAGATGATAACGTGGCAGAAGAACGCAAATATCGTATTGAAACGCTCGCCTTGCACGCAGGCCAAACGATAGATTCCGATACCCGCAGTCGGGCGGTGCCGATTTATCAAACGACAAGCTACGTGTTCAAAGACACCGAGCATGCGGCGAACTTATTTGCGCTGAAAGAATTCGGTAATATCTACACACGGCTGATGAACCCTACAACGGATGTGTTGGAAAAGCGGCTCGCTGCCCTCGAAGGCGGCGTAGGTGGTCTGGCATTAAGCTCAGGCCAGTCGGCTATCTATGTGAGCATATTTAATATCTGTGGCGCAGGGGGGCACATCGTCTCTTCAAACTCCCTCTACGGCGGGACGGTTACGCTCTTTAGCCAGACTTTTTCAAAACTCGGCATTGAAGTTACGTTTATTGACCCCCGAAAGCCGGAAAACTTCGCAAAGGCGATTAAGAAAAATACCCGCCTGATTTACATCGAGAGCGTTGGCAATCCTAAGAACGACATCTTGCAATACGAAACAATCGCCGACATCGCCCACAAAAATGGTATGCCGGTGATTTGCGATAATACCGTTACCACACCTATACTATTTAGGCCGATTGAATACGGTATCGACATTGTGGTTCATAGTTGCACAAAATTTATCGGTGGCCACGGCACAAGCATCGGCGGTGCAATTGTCGATTCCGGCAAATTCAACTGGACAAATGGCCGCTACCCTGAGCTGACTGAGCCGGACCCGAGTTATCATGGCGTCAGGTATGTCGAGTCCTTTGGTGAGTTGGCGTATATCATTAAAGCTAGAGTTCAGTTCTTGCGCGATATGGGAAGTTGTATGTCGCCTTTTAATGCCTTTTTATTTTTGCAGGGGCTTGAGACGCTCCATTTGCGTATGCCCAGGCACAGCGAAAACGCCCTAAAACTTGCTAAGTGGCTCGAAAAACAACCACAGGTTACCTGGGTCAATTACCCCGGCCTCCCGTCGCATCCTGACTATGCACTTGCTAAAAAGTATCTGTCCAACGGCGCAGGCGGCATCCTCGGCTTTGGAATCAAAGGCGGCAAAGAAGCCGGCATAAAATTTATAAATAGTGTCAAGCTCGCCAGCCATCTCGCCAATATTGGCGACAGCAAAACTTTGGTGATACATCCAGCCAGCACGACTCATCAGCAGCTAAGTCCAAAAGAGCAGCTTGCAGCCGGCGTAACGGATGATTATATTCGTGTCTCTGTCGGCACAGAGCACATAGATGATATAATAACAGACTTCGAACAATCGCTGAAAGCCGGTTCTAAAAGCGTTTAGCAAAAAAATGGCTATATCTGTCATTCCCGCGAAACCTGTCCTGAGCGTAGTCGAAGGAGCGGGAATCCAGAAATGTTTGGTCAGGCCTGTCCTGAGCGTAGTCGAAGGATTGGAGATTTATTTTGTGAGTTAATCTTAGTGTTGAGTTAGTGGCCGGAATTTTAGAATTTTGTGTTTTGGTCATTTGAATTTGTTTCGGATTTAGGATTTCGTGCTTCGTATTTCGCGATTAAATATCTTTTCACGATATAGGAATAGCAAAATATGTGGGAATATACGGACAAAGTTAGAGACCATTTTTTCAATCCGCGAAATGTCGGCGAAATAGAAGATGCCGACGGCACAGGCGAGGTCGGGTCCCTGGCCTGTGGCGACGCCTTGCGGCTGACGTTCAAGCTCGATAAGAACGGAAGAATCGCAGACGCAAGGTTCAAGACGTTTGGCTGTGCAAGTGCAATCGCAACATCATCGGTCTTGACCGAAATGATAAAAGGTATGACCCTGGATGAGGCCGCCAGAGTAACCAACAGAGATATTGCCAACTACCTCGGCGGACTGCCTGAGCAAAAAATGCACTGCTCGGTTATGGGCAGGGAAGCCCTTGAGGCGGCAATCGAAAATTATCGCGGCGGCGGTAAAAAGAAGCGTGAGCTTGAAGGTAATGTCGTCTGCACCTGTTTTGGAGTAACCGATAAGGAAATCGAGAGGGTGATACGTGACAATAACCTAACGACCGTCGAGCAGGTAACAAATTATAGCAAGGCGGGCGGCGGCTGTGGCGG
>CAZKOQ010000132.1:0-8465 GCA_964554425.1 uncultured Pirellulales bacterium
CATCCATTTCCAGAACGTCCCACCGGCCAATTCCACCGGCGGCACTATTTCATTTTTGAGCTCCCCCGTCGCAGCATCGATGACCTTGCAGGACTTATCATCTCCAACATACAATAGCGTCGGCGTTGCTATCATTGTATTGCGATGAATCATAACCCCTTCAGCTAAATCTCGCTGCCACAACATTGTCCCGTTGTAACCATTAAACGCCACAAGCTTGTTAAGAAACGGCTCTTCGCGCGACTTGAAAGCCACATGCCCGAATGCCTTGAATACTCGACCCGCCGAAGCAACCGCCACCTGCGGCAGCGGCGCATAACGCGGCTCAGCCATAAAGTGTGTTAGATACGGTGCCACTATAACACGGTCCTGTGATTGAGGATTATTGTCCGGGCCGTGATACGGATGACTCCAGTCATCTATGCCTCCGGGAACCGGCTTGACCAAAACCTTTTCCCCCAATATAGCCCTACCCTCAGGGCGCAGCACTCTCAGAAGCTCCGCCTCCGCAATACCTTTTGGCTCTCCTACCACAATCAGGGCATCAGCCAGATTATCGGCTAAATACAATTTCGCCGGCTCACCCTTCTCAATAAAGATACGCGTCCCGTAGAATCCAGCATCATCGACAATCTGTCGCGCCCTCTCAACATCTTTTGCTCCCGGCAACTGGACATATATCAATAGCTCGCTATTCTTTGCCAGTTCCAGAGCTGCTTTACACTCAGGATCGCCAAGCACGACACATATCCCTCGCGTAACGCCAATCTTGTCAAGTCCCTTAGGGATTGGCCCCGCCGCATAGATATGACCCTGACAAAACATACCCATCACCGCCGCGACCGCTACGCACGTCCTTGCCCTTCTCATTTTCTTTCCCTTTCATGAATTATAGAGAGACTGTGACAAAAATTTGAAATCTTGCGACAAACTAATTTTAATAGGCAAATAAGGAATTGTCAAAGCTGATTCCTACTCCGCAAATGAGGAAGGTTGCACTTCGTATTTGTAGGTAAAGGGACCCTTGTCATTGCGAGCCCCCGCTGCTTCGTTTTTGCGAAGCAAAACGGCAGGGGCGCGGCAAGCCCGGAACGTGAAAAAGGCGAGATAAACTATGAACCGCAATCAATAGCAGCCCCTATTGTTACACAAACTAAAGCTCGAATACCAGCGTGCCCGGTCTGGGCTGAGGTGCAGGTAGCATCGCCCCACAACGGACACAATCCTCACGAGCCAACCCTCGTCGTCTGCCGCAAGCCGGGCATTTTATCACCGTTGTATGGTTCATAGCTAAATACGTCAACAATCCAGCCAAGTTGAATGCTCCCACAAATACAAGCCAGAAAACAAATTTTGCAAAGGTGGTGCGCCTTGACCAATAGTGCAAAAAAGCAAAACAGACCATCACCGCACACACTATCCAATTCAAAATGTCCTGCTGGGCGTGCAACTCCCCTATCATCAACAATATCCAATTAGGGCCGCTGATATAACGAGAAATACCAGGACTTTTCCCCTCTAAAAATAAATACCAGACCAAATCATACAGAGGCGGAGAAACAGACACCCCATAACGCACATACCGCTCTAAAACCTCCCTCTGTCTAATCTCGGTGACGGAAGGCCGAGCAGGTATGGTCCAATCAAATCGTCTAATTAGCTCAAGACTACCGTCATCTTTCACTTTATAAAGCTCAACCCATTCTTTGTGCAGCCGGCCTTGAAAATCAGATACCCATTGCGCATACAATTTGCGTGATTGCGAAATAGAAAGAGGCGGCTTAAACTCAGTTCCCCGATGATACAGAAAAATGTTGTCCTTCGTTGCTGTTAGCTGGACACGGTCATCACCCCAATCCCCCGGCACCGTAATAGTCACCTTCTGCTCCGGCTCACGCATTACTAAATGGTGTTTGCCATCATCGGTTAAACAATGTATCGCCGGCCGATACTTTTCAGCCAAGCTCGTCTTCACGCCGGACATCGAGAAATCTGAGCCATACCGAAAACCCCAATCAAATAGACGCAGCGACTCAATTTTCGACCCAGCACTTTCAAAAAGTAGCTGCACCTTCTGTTTTTCAAAATTGATTTCATAGATGCGCTTGTCAGTTTGCCAAAGTAGTGCGGGACTAAAAGAATCCTTCGGCATCCAGGCAGTAAAGAGCTTGACCGGCCCCAAAGGTCTTGCCTCAGACCTCAAGTTCACAAATCCCGTTGAGCCGGCGCAGCCGATTCTTTTACCTCCAAAATGATAGCCGACAAAAATCTCTCGACCCGGCTCATACCGCCAAACCTCCTCGGTAATCTGCTGTGAATTGACGGGCACCTCCAATGTTCGCGAAAACTCAGGGTCTATCAATTGCATCTCACCAATCAGAGCATCTGTAGAAGGTTCATAGTAATCACCCATCTCGCGAGCCCAGACCAGATACTCATAAGGTTTCTCCTTTGGCGGCCCCTCCCACAGCAAATTTCCGTTTACATCATAGATATATAGCTTAGACGAACGGCCGAAGTATGGTTCATCTTCAACATATCCCAAACGGCGGATGTATGGTTCACCTATAACATATCCCGAAGGGGATAGAAGGTGAACTGTCCCATCAGGCAGAAACTCCTTACCAGAATGCTGTATTCGTTCGAGTCGTTTTTCCTCCTCGCTCTTCTTCGGCTGTGTCGTCACCACAGGTGAAACAACTTTCGGCGGCTTTAGAATCTGGCGTATCTCATAAGCAATCTCTACCGCGAACATTTGAAGAAAGGAAACAATAACCAAAAAAAGCAGCAACGTCATAACGACCTGTGACGTCAGCGCAACGTATCTTGAAATAATCTTCGGTTTCATAGTCTCTTTGCCTAAAATTCTCTTTTCGAAATTACATCAACACTCTGCGACACCAAAATCACGGCGCCAAGAATCACTACCCCGAAAGCCACACTTAATCGCCACGGCGTAAAAACCATCAGAATAACCAGCGTCGCAAATCCAAGACCAAATATCCTGGTTGTCCACCACCTGGCCTCACTTAACCCTGTAAGTGCAGTTCCTAAGTATGCCATAAGGCCCAACAATACAAAAAGCCACCCTTCAGCAAATACTCGAAGCGTTGTCCGTATTGCAAACAGCTCTTTATGCCAGGAGTACCAATAAAGTGCGGTCCAGACGGCCCCAACAGAAATGACAAATCCGGCTATCGCGGCCGCAAACTTCGCCCAAAATATGGTTTTGCGAGTTACTGAACGGTGAATTAGAAATGGCCAGGTCCCCGTCAAATAAGGAAGCCAGAAATGATGCACGCCCATAGCCAAACCAAGCCCAATGGATGTTACCAGCAATACCGGCCCGAGCATCTGCAATGGTGAACGATAAATAAGCTCACTCACACTTACATTCGAACCTGGCTGGATATTACCGAGCCGGCGAACATAATCTCCATAACGCTGCCCTGCTTCACGAAGAAAAAATGCACCTGTGGCTAATACCACAATCGCCGCAAGCAGCATCCACAGCATACATTCACGCATCTCTTTCCGCATAAGCGATAAAAATCTCATCTTATACTTCCTCCCATTGGAATGTTTTCTTCATTCCTAAAGGTGCAGTAAATTCGATGAACTGGTCCTCCAGACTCATTTTGACAATCTGGTGCCTTTCCGCGCCGGCCAATCTCGCCCATTCGCTTATTTCATCGTCACCCGCCCCGACTAACGTTACCTCAAGCTCCCTCTGGCTGCGTCCGTAATGTAGCAGTCCGCCGATATTGACCTCGGCTGGAACAGAATCCCGAAAACTAAACACAACCTTTTTGACTGCCGCTCTAAATTGCTCAAGCGAACAATTGGCCTTCAATACTCCCTTATCAATAACCACAATTCTGTCTGCAACCCTTTCGACATCCGCGAGGATATGGCTGGAGAATAGAACCGTCCTGCCCTCCCGCATAATAAACCTGATTGCCCCCTCTAAGAATTGTCGTCTTGTTGCAGCATCAAGCCCAAGTGTAGGGTCATCCATTATTAGCACTTCCGGATTACTGGCCAGAACAAGAGCCAATGAAACCTGTGCCCGCTCACCGCTGGAAAGGTCCTTTATCTTTCGCTTCTTCGGGAGGCCGAAGTACTCCATCATATCTCCAAAAAGTTTACCTTCCCACTGCTTCGGGAAAAACGCTCGCTGAAACCTCTCAAGCTCACCGATACTCATCCAGCGAAACAGCCGATGTCCCTCAGTAACATAACCTATCCGCTGACGAATAGCAGGTGTCAACTCAGTCGAATCACACCCAAGCAGTCTCGACGAACCCGCGGTCGGCTGCAGCAGCCCCAGGACCAGCTTGATGACGGTGGTTTTTCCTGCACCGTTGCGGCCGACAAACCCGCAAACGCAGCCCCGAGGCACCTTCAAATCAAAATGGTCAACCGCAAGCGTGCGCCCGTAATACTTCGTAAGACCGCTGGTTTCTAATACTACGTCGTTCATTTCTCTTCCTTCCCGCTCTTCTTAACAAATTTATCCAATCTTGTCTTAAATAGCGTAGTCAATCCTTCCACACCAAGCCCTAAATTCAAACCTCGGCTAATTACTGTATCCATCCTCTCAGCAAGTAGATTTATGTCCGCGGCATCGCCCCTGCGCAGCTTCGGGTCAGTTACAAATGTTCCAGAACCGGTCTTGGTAGTAAGCAATCCACTCTGCTCTAAGATACTATAGGCCCTCGCAACCGTATTGGGATTAACTACCAGCTCGCCTGCAAGCTTTCTGACGGCGGGCAACCTATCACCGCTCGACAGCTCACCCTTCGCGATTGCCTCGCTAATCTGCTCAACTATCTGAATATAAATTGGCTTATCCGAACCAGGTGATATCTGAATCCATAATGTCATTCGAACTACACCGTCAGTCAAAAAAAACGAACCAATCTAAAGCGTATTAATACTACTAATACATTATGTATTAAATGTCTCAGGCCTGCAAGAGTATTTTAGAAAAAAACAAAAATTTTTTTTGAGAAAGCCACCCGCCCCGACCATATCTAATAAAGTCTTTACAACAAAGAACTTATGCACAAATAAGTAGGTATCTATTTGAGGGGATTGAGAACTCGGCCAAGAAATAAAATGCTGCCGGAACGGTTGTCCCGAATCACAAATACAAATGGGTGGTCTGCGCGAAAAACCGGCGTTTGCCCCGGCCCTACCGATGTCAGCTTCATTACTACTCCGGTCGCCGCTGCCGCCTCTGTCCCCTCCTCATTCACATCAACGTATGCCTTATGAATGACAGCAGAAATAAAAAGGTCCTTTCTGCCATTGATACCGGAGAAATCCGCCGCATCCGGCGTAAATGCATCCCTCATTCCCATCGCCTTTAGCACATCAGCCAGCGTAAACTCACTTGTCTCCTTGAACTTCGGAACCAACACAATGACCTCTCGTTTGCGAAGTGTCACCAGCCACTTGTGAAGGTTCTCCTGCGTCAGCGTTTTCTCAAGCTCACCAATGCCATCGACTTTTTTAGGAAGCAAAATCACCATTGATAGCTCGTTATCTATGTATGGCAGCTCAAGTCCCTGAAAGCTCTCGGTTTCTATGTAGTTAAAATCCGCTGTCTGATTCATCATCGGGACATTGATTTTGCTGCCATCCAGCAGAGTAAAGGGTGCATCCTTTGTCCTCTCCTTCTTGAACTGGCTCGCCCAGTTGCCCTTAAAGTAAATTGCGTTTGTCAAAACCAGCCGGGTCATCGAATCCAGAACTCCTCTGGCAATAAGCTCCTTGATTTTATTGTTGGTCTTCTCTTCCACCCAGCCATTTATAGTCTGTCGCGTCCTCTCGGTTGCACCGATAAAGTCAACTTCATTGAGGCATCCGCCGTAGTAGCGTTCTACAAGATTCAAAAACTCCTTAAGGAATCCGTAACCTCTCTGACCCCATAGAGCATTTGCTATATGAAGCTCATATTTGCCCTGTTTACCCCTGGCGTTCAGGTCTTTAACGACCTTTCCAAACGCTGAGGAAAATCGCTCTCGCGTCCATACAATTGCACTCGTTGGATTTTCGTTAGGTTCAGACCCGATTTGCCCCGTAGGAAAGTGTAAAACCTTAGCCATTTGCGCCTCGGTCTGATTCCTACCTCCGGCGTAAGTCATCGCCAGAGCAGTCGAGATACTGTAAGGTGAAAAGAATATGTTACCTTCTTTGGCTCGCAGCCGTGCATACAGCTCCAGTGCAAATTGGTTGTTTCCCTTCACAATGGCTTCTATCTCCTGGTCTCTCGCAGGTGATTGTCGCGCACCTGCAAAACAAGTGGCTGTCAGTGCAATCACACTAATAATAACGGTTTTAACCACTTTCATTTTTACTGCCCTCATAAATTCCCACCATATTTTACAATTTGCCTACACTACCGAGTTGCACCCTTTGAAACCAATCCAAACTATCAAAAATGGCCATACAGCCGCGAAAAAAATAAGGGAAATCGGGATATATGCCCTTGCAAATCCATATACGATGCGATTACTGCTCCAGGTTATTGACAAAACCGGCCTATTAGCTTATTATACATTATAGTTGAGATTGACTGCAAAAAAACCCTTTTTGAAAGGGTAAAACTATGGCGCCTGGAAAAGATGGCTTCTTATGGCGGTTCAAGTGGCACATCGTAATTATTTGCGCCGCCCTACTGATTGTAATGCTGCTGGCAATCTTTACACCTGTCTTCCAGTCAACTGAGACCGGTGCATTGCGGAACCTCGTTTGGCTTCTGGGCGCATTAGTGTTCTTAAGCGCACTTCTTACTATGCTCTCAAAGTTATTCAAAATGCTCGATGCACTCAGGGACAATAGCAGCAAGCTCGAACAGGTTACAAGTGCTCTCGAGAAAATCCACACAGGCCTGACGCAGATAAATCATAGCACTCGACTGACCGAAATGGCAAAATCAATTGCATTTCGCGATGCAGATAAGCAGTCGCTTCGTGATGTTGTCTTTGTAAAGCTCCAGCAGCACGATTACAAGGCCGCGTATGAAATAATAGATGATATAGCCGAGCGAACCGAATATAAGGACCTTGCAGAGCAGTTGCGAATACAGGCAAATACTTTCAAGGATGCTACAGAGCAAGAACAGATGGACCAGGCCATTGCATATATTGGAATGTTGATGGAAGACCATCAGTGGGCCAAGGCAAGCAGTCAGATTGAGGGACTAATCAAAGCTCATCCGGATAGTGAAAAAGCAAAGGCGATGCGACAAATACTTGTCGATAGAAAAGAGGAGCACAAAAAGGTGCTGCTGGCCGCCTGGGACGGCGCTATCAAGAAGCAGGAGACCGACCGCAGCTTAGAGATTCTAAAAGAGCTTGACATGTATCTAACACCGAACGAGGCATTGGCGCTACAAGAAGCAGCAAAAGATGTCTTTCGCACAAAACTTCACAATCTCGGTATGCAATTCTCTATCGCTGTCAGCGAAAAACGATGGGTTGAGGCACTCGATTTCGGCGAACAAATCATCACCGATTTCCCAAACAGCAAAATGTGCGAAGAAATCCTCGTCAAGATCGACATCCTCCGCCAAAAAGTGCAGCTGCAAGAAAGCTAAACGCAGCATACCTTTCCTGCTAATTTTACCAAACAGAACAGTGTAAATTTTGCTCATTTTCAGGCAAATTACACCGGTTGTCCGCCCAAACACTGAACCAGCCGAAGACAAAACTCAAATTAATCAGCTATGGGCAAATGGACACCTGGTGAGGCAAGAAAATGCAGAAAAATTGATGTAAGTTAATTATGGATAAGAGATTAGGTGCAAAAATGTAAAATTGCAGAAATTGATGGTTTTTTGCACTTTTTGAACAGTTTTAGATACTTTTTGACATAAATTAACCACGAATTGAACCGATTTGCACAGAAATTTGACCACCCTCAAAATCAGGGCAAAAATAGGGGTCGAAAAGTCAAGGGCAAAACGCGAAATTTTTTACAAAAATTTTCGCGTGTGATTTGTGAGTGGTGAGTGGTGATTTGTGACCAGTGGCTTGTGAAACATGCCAGGAGAAGATTTTTTCAAAAATTTGTCACTTTTTATTTGACATTCGGATTAAGGGTTGTAGAATTCAGAAATAGCGAGCTATTGATTTGTGAGCAACGCATCAGAAGCGAGAACTGAAAAGTAAGGACGTTGTTTGCAATTAAAGGAGCCAGAACCAATGCGTAAGAATTTTTCCATTTTCCTTAGCGTGATAGTTTACCTGTTCTTATTTTCCGCGACAGCTATTGTCTTTGCAGATGCCGCGACACAACTTCAGCAGGCGGAGGAATACCTGAAGAATCAGCGGTATGAACAGGCAGAGGGGATATACAAGCAGGTCTTGACAGACTATCCCGGAACCGGAGATGCCCTGGCAGCACAAAAGCAGCTTACTGTTGTTTATATTGCCACCGACAGGCAGCAACAGGCG
>CAZKOQ010000133.1:0-8453 GCA_964554425.1 uncultured Pirellulales bacterium
TGAGGTTGCTTATGACCCACAGATACGTTCGGACGACCGCTTGCGAAAATTTATTATGAAATACCCCGAATTAGTAACACAGTTTCAAGAGGGGGAAGAGGAGGAGTATCTGCGAATAAGAAGACAGGCTGGAATACATGATGCTGATGCAGCCGCTATTGCTATGTCAATAAAGCGGCAGCGCCCTTTAGTTATAGATGATAAAAAAGCAAAAGAAAAGGCGGAGAAGCATGGTGTTCCGACTCTTGCGTGGGATGATTTCGTGAAAGGCAGATAATAAGTAAGTACGCGGATCATTGCCCACAGTGAAAGCAATCAGTATTATGTAGGAAGTGATATGAGGAAGGTATCTATCTACGAAGAGATCATTATTGCCGGATTTGGTGGGCAGGGGGTAATACTTGCCGGGAAGCTATTGGCTCAGGCGGCGATGAAGGCCGGCAAAGAGGTAACCTTTATGCCCTCTTATGGTGCCGAGGTCCGCGGCGGAACAGCCAACTGTATGGTCGTTATTGCGGATACACCTATCGCCTGCCCTGTGATTGGAAGCTCTGATTCTTTGATTGCGATGAATAAGGCGTCATTAGACAAGTTTGCGCCGCGTATTAAAACCGGCGGCCTTTTGGTGGTGAATAGCTCTCTTATCGACGACACGCCAAAACTGGATGAAACGGTCGAGGTAGTAGCAGTGCCGGCCGATGAGATAGCTGTCCAGTTGGGTAGTTCCAGGGTCGCCAATATGGTCGCTTTGGGAGCATATCTGCAAAAGCGTGGTTTTATTACAGTGGATACAGTTGCCGCATCTTTGCCGGATGTTTTTCCCCAGAGGTATCATAAAACGCTTCCGCTAAATGCCGAGGCCCTCCGCCGGGGCGTGGAGTTTGCTATGTCCGGTTGCAGACCTAAATGAGAGCCAGCTAACCGTTAAGGAGCAAGTGGCAAAATACCTTAAATTGCCCTATATTGAACCTGCCCGCAAACAATAGCGTATGTCGGTTAAGAGCTTGCGTAAATATTGCCGATGAAGTAGAATACGTGAAATTTAGAGAAGCCGGGCTTAATTTTGGAATGGTAGAGTAATTATGGCCAAGCAATCAAACAGATACACAAGGGGGATTTGCAGTTTTTGCGGGCGGGCGGGAACCCAGGCCG
This sequence comes from uncultured Pirellulales bacterium, assembly GCA_964554425.1. Lineage (GTDB taxonomy): Bacteria > Planctomycetota > Phycisphaerae > Sedimentisphaerales > Anaerobacaceae > CAYWXK01. The sequence continues at coordinate 1,153 of CAZKOQ010000133.1, forward strand.
ACACACTTATAGAAGGACCCAACAGGGTCTTTATCTGTCCGGAGTGCGTTGAGCTTTGCCACGATATAGTCAGACAGAACCGTAAGCCCGCTGCTGGCAAGAGCGTGCGTTTCAAAGAGCTTCCCTCGCCGCGGGAGATAAAGGAGTATCTGGACCAATATGTAATCGGGCAGGAGCAGGCAAAAAAATATCTTTCTGTTGCGGTGCACAACCACTACAAGCGGCTGCTGCATAGTGACAGTAACAACAACGATGTTGAAATAGAAAAATCCAACTTTCTTTTGATAGGGCCGACCGGCTCAGGCAAAACGCTGCTTGCCCGAACACTTGCCCGAAAGCTGGAGGTACCGTTTGCGATATGTGATGCGACTACCGTTACCGAGGCCGGATATGTCGGCGAAGATGTTGAGAACTTCCTGTTACGTTTGCTACAAAACGCCGACTTTGACATAGAAGGCGCGCAGCGCGGCATTGTTTATATAGATGAAGTTGATAAGCTTCATAAGACGTATAGTAATGTCTCGATTACCAGAGACGTCTCAGGAGAGGGTGTCCAGCAAGCGTTGTTAAAAATGCTTGAAGGAACCATTTCCAATGTCCCTCCCCAGGGCGGCAGGAAGCACCCGGAGCAATCATACATACAAATCGATACCACGCATATACTTTTTATCTGCGGCGGGACATTTATAGGACTGGAAAACATCATCAAAAAGCGACTCGGGAAAAAACTTATCGGCTTTGGCTCGGAACTTGCGGGCCGAACCGATGAGAAGGCCGAATACAGCAACATGATAGAGCAGGTCATACCGGAAGACCTCATCGAATTCGGGATGATTCCTGAGTTTGTCGGCCGGCTGCCGGTGATTGCTTCGCTCTCAGCTCTGGATGAAGATGCGCTTGTAGATATTTTGACAAAGCCCAAGAATGCCCTCTACAAGCAGTATCAACAGCTTTTCGAAATGGAAAATGCGCAGCTTCGGTTCACTGACGATGCTCTCCGAGCACTTGCACAAAAGGCCATCAAGTATGACACCGGCGCCAGGGCCTTGCGTTCGCTTACCGAACAGTTAATGATTAACCTGATGTATCAGCTTCCGGATGAGCCCAAGCCAGCCGAATACTTAATTACCCGCGACATCGTCGAAGGCAAAGCCGACCTATTCACGGCGAGACAGCAGGTAAAAAGAGAATCCGCTTAAGCACTGGGAAATCAAAAAGGAAAAATCAGAACGACAATTCAGAACTCTGTGTTCTAAATTCTACATTCTAAATTCTTGCTGTTTTATTCCACCACTTCCACCTGCGAGAAGCCCGGCACCATCAGATTATAGACTAGAATTACGTCGCCGTTGTGTAGCCGGATGCAGCCGCGTGAGCCGGCAGTCCCAATCTGGATTGGTTCTTTCGTGCCGTGGAGTGCAAAACCTGTCCTGCCTTTAGCGGCCCCTGAGACGCCTTCCAGCCCTATCCATCGCGAACCCAGCGGATAGTCCGGGTCTTCGGGCTCATATCTTCTTCCGGTATCGGGGTCGGTCCAGGGAGGTTTTATCAGTTTGCCGCCCGGCTTAACCACCCACAGTCCCGTTGGCGTCTCTCTGCCTGGTTTGCCAAGACCGACCTGGAAGCTTCGCACATAAGTGTTCTGCAGATATAAATCCATTGTGAAGGTCGAACGATAAATCCTCGCGTGGAATGGGCCGTTGATAACTTTTAAGGTCGCACCCGCCTGCAGAACTTCAGGCCGGCTGATGTTGTTGAGGGTCATAAGAATCTCATAAGGCACTTTGAACTGGTCGCCTATTGTAGTAAGCTGGTCGCCCGCCTTGACTTCGTATGTGCCGCACATCTTATCGCCGGGCAATACTGTTCTGCTGAACAGCCAATTTTCAGCAAGCCCGGCCAGCCGCTCTTTCACAAACGTTCGCTGCTGTGCGTTCATCGGCATCGCAAGCGCCTCGTTGAGTATGCCACGCGCCTCGATTATCTTGCTGGGTTTGGCATTTATTAACGCCGTGGCCTGGATGATAAGCTCAGATGCCTTGTCGTTGGGTTCACCAATCGGCAGCGGCGCAATTGCCGGCAGATTCGGCTCTATCACAACCTTTGGTTTGGGCTTGGGCACAGTTATTTCGTTCGCCTCCGGCACATTGAAGTCAGGTAATGTCCCGACCGGCTCCTCGCTCTTGCCAAATGGCTTAAGGCCATAAATGAGCGCAACCACAACCACAATGACAAGTAAAGCCGAAATGACATATATCAAGACCCTTTGCCGACCGTATGGACCTGCTGGATAACGTGCCATTATTAAGCTCCTTTCCGGTTGCTAAAGTATATTACTTCTTCGTCAGTTACCAAGAAATCTACCGGCTGGTCACTTTCTGTCACCGGTATCGAATCAAGCACTTGTTCTGCAAAAGCGAAGCCGCATCTGGTGGCTTTGAGCTCTTTGCTGGAGAAGAATCTGTCATAGTAGCGACCGCCGCGGCCGAGCCGGTTGCCTTGCCTGTCGAATCCAAGTGCCGGCGTAACCACCAAGTCAATCTCCTCAAGCGGAACCGGCACGCCGCCTATCGGATTTCGCAGCCCTAAGGTTCCTGCGGTGGAGAAGCCAGTTTCCAGCGAATTTATCTGCACCGGTATCATATGACGCTGCTGCCAGGAAATCTTTGGCACTGCAACTATCTTTCCAAGCTGCCAGGCCTGAAGTATCGCCTCCGAGGTATCAACCTCGTGTGGAAGAGATAGATACATCATAACTGCTGACGCATTTTGAAACTGGGGCGTCGAGACCAGATTCTGACAGGCCCTGCGGCTTTTTTCGCATCTCTGCTCGGGCGGCAAAGCAAGCAGACAATTCTGCAGCTTGCGGCGCAGCTCTGCTTTGTCCATTTATTTATCCTTCTTTTCGGCCCGCCCCCGGCGGACCGGATTTGCTATTTTGTATCAAGGATTGCAGCTTTTGTAAATAAGCGTTAATGTTTTTTTCAAACCCGATGTCTTTGGGCAGATAATATTTCTTGGCAGACCCAGGCAGATACTCCTGCGGCACGAAGCCATCCTTAAAGTCGTGCGGATATTTATAGTCGGCCCCATATCCCAATTTTTTCGCAGCCGGGTAGTGGCTGTCTTTTAGATGTTTTGGCACCGGCTTAATCGGCTCCTGTTTCACATCGGCCACAGCTTTCCAGATTGCATAAGCACAGGCGTTTGATTTTGGCGCACAAGCAACGTATATTGCCGCCTGCGCTAAGGCAAGTTGAGCTTCCGGCAGCCCCACAAACTCGGATATCTGGACAGCCGCAGCCGCCAGGACCGTTGCCATCGGGTCGGCGTTGCCGACATCTTCGGTTGCGCAAACCACAATCCGCCTGGCAATAAATCGCGGGTCCTCGCCGCCTGCTATCATTCTGGCAAGCCAGTAAATGGTGGCATCCGGGTCCGAACCCCGCATACTCTTTTGCAAAGCGCTTGCCAGGTCATAGTGCGTATCGCCCGTGCCGTTGTAATCTATCGTTTTTTGTTGTATCGACTCCTTCGCAACTTCGAGGTTAAATTTTATTGCACCTTTGCTCTTTTGGGCGGTTTGCCCGCCAACCGTTCGGCGGGCCTGCGACAATACACCCACCTCTAAGGCCGTTAATGCTTTTCTGGCATCCCCATCGCACATTACCGCTAAGAATTTTAGCGCCTTCTCGTCCGGCTCAATGTCGGATTTACCCAGCCCTCGTTCGGTATCGCTTAAAGCCATTTTTAATAGCTGCAATATGTCATCCTGGCTGAGCGGCTCAAAATGAAAAACGGTGCTGCGGGAAATTAAAGGTGAATTGACCGCAAAGTATGGATTCTCTGTAGTGGCGCCTATAAGAATTAAAACCCCTGATTCGACGTCATCCAATAAGACATCTTGCTGGGCACGGTTGAAGCGGTGGATGTCATCAATAAAAAGCACAGTCCTTGCCCCTGTGGCGGCCAATCTATCACGGGCGGAGGAGATTATCTGGCGTATATCGCCAACGCTGGCCGCAGGGGCGCTGAGGTAGTAGAATTTGGCCTTTGTGTAGCTGGCAATCACCATTGCAAGTGAGGTCTTGCCTGTCCCAGGCGGGCCATAGAATATTAAGCTGCTGAGCCGGTCGGCCTCCAACATCCGCGTCAATAACTTATCGGACCCAAGAATGTGCCTTTGTCCGATAAAATCTTCGAGATTCCTCGGCCTCATCCGCACCGCCAGCGGTGCGGCCGAATCTACATTGGCCTTCTCAAGCCGGTTAAATAGTTTCCTATTATTCCCATCCTCAGGCATAGAATACATTATACGCAGGATGCGCAAAACTGTCGAAAATTTATTTGTTGGCGGCTTCTAAACTCTCCACTTGCCCTATTTTACACCGCGCCCGTATAAAAATGAAAAAAATCTTTTTTTTTATTTGATTTAGACACGACACACCTGTATATTTGTGCAAAATTATTAAAAACCAGGTGTATGATTCGAGTTTGTAGGTAATTGTGGCAGGTTGTGTTGACCGGTTGTGGTTGTGTTGCTCGTAACGGTTGCGGTTGACGTGAGACGATGTACGAAACGAGCTACGCAACCGATAGACGATATGCGTAACCACCTACAAAAAAGATGAATCGCACCCGAAAACCAGTTGATGGACTCTTTCGCACGCCCAGGAAGGGCTGTGGAAAGAGTAAATGTAGTGTATGCCGGAATAAGGCATTAAAAAGGTACCTTTTTGAAAGGAGTTAGTTATGGTAAAGAAATTGTTGTTAGGTGTTGTTGTGGTTTGTCTGTTGGGTTCAGTTGCTCTGGCCCTCGACCCGATGGGACCGCCCACAGCCGGGCTAAAGCAGGGACAGTTCAGCGCCGGCCTCGATTATGCTTACAGCGAAGGGGACTTCAAACACGATGGTGACTACACGTGGTGGATTTCTCCTCCCTCTGGTCCTTCTGGTACCGTAAGCGAAAAGTTTGATCTCAAAGATGGCAAGATGAATAAGGCCTACTTCAATCTCGGATACGGCATCATTGACAACTGGGAGGCATTTTTGCGTCTGGGCGGAGCCACTCGGGAAATTAAACGGGCGGCACACGATGAGGCGTCCGGCGGTGGTGTAAACGATACCTTATTCGATAGCGATACCGGTCTTGCCGTCGGTTTTGGCACCAAGGCAACAGTTTGGCAGCCAAGCCCCGAACTAAAGGTAGGCGTACTGGCTCAAGCCAGTTGGGCAAGCAGCAACTACAGTGTAACGTATTCAGGCGCGACCTCTGGCGGCTCTGATTGGATTGTGCCGACGGAGGGAGATATTGACTTCTGGGAAATGCAATTAGCGGTAGGGGCAACTTACAAACTGTCCGATAAGTTCTCGGTTTATGGCGGGCCCTTCTACTACATCTTCGATGGCGAGTATGATTTCAAAGGCACAGGATACTTTGACGGAAGTAACATGACTCTCAAGGGCTCGTATGATATCGAGCAGGACTCAGAGTGGGGCGGCTACCTCGGCGCACAGATTGATGCTACAGAGAACGTTTCTATCAACGCTGAATGTATAATGACCGGCGATGCTATTGCACTTGGGACGGGCCTGGTCTGGAAGTTCTAACCACAACAAGCACAATGTGAATTTGGTTACTATTTCTACGTAAGTATTCAGAAAAGGCCGGCTTCTTAAAACCGACCTTTTTTATTGGCCCCTTCCATTTTACAAAAAATAAAAAAATCTATTTTTTTATTTGATTTAGACACGACACAATCATATATTTGTGCAAAATTATTAAAAATCAGCTAATGGACTCTTTCGCACGCCCAGGAAGAGCAGCGGAAAAAGTAAATGTAGTGTATGCCGGAATAAGGCATTAAAAAGGTACCTTTTTGAAAGGAGTTAGTTATGGAAAAGAAATTGTTAGTAGTGCTTGTGGTTGTGGGTCTGTGCAGCACGGTTGCTTTAGCATTAGACCCAATGGGACCACCAACATCGGGCCTGAAAAAAGGCCAGTGGAGCGCGGGAGTTGAGTACTCTTATAGCAAAATGGATATTAGGCGTAGAGGTGGCTATGAAGGGGACCTGAGAGGGAAGTACGCGGTAGCTGAAGTAGAGGCTCACAAGGTTTATGCCAATATCGGGTATGGTTTGAGCGACAACGTTGTTGGGTTCGTACGCATTGGTGCCGGTCAGGCTGACTTCGATCGGGGCACCGCAGACACCACATCTATCTTATGGCATGGCGATGGAGACACGGAATTAATCTGGGGCGCTGGTGTCAAAGCAACTCTTACCGAAAATGAAAAAGTCGCCTGGGGCCTTCTTGCTCAGTACGGTTGGGGCAAGTACGGTGGGACAGAGAAAAGGTCTGGAAAACCCAATAGAGATTACGACAATCAGATGGACGAACTGCAGATCGCGATAGGCCCAACATTTAAACTCACAGATGCCATCAGTATATATGGCGGACCTTTTCTCCACTACATTCGCGGTGAGATGGAGGAAGATGCGGATACTGCTGGCGAATACGCCATCAAAAGTATCGATGAGAAGAACGAATTTGGTGGTTATGTGGGTTCACTGATTAAGGTCGCGGAGAATACCAACCTTAACGTTGAGTTTCAGAGCACAGGTGACGCATGGGCTTTGGCCGGAGGCGTAACATTCCTTTTCTAATCGCCGTAAAATGAAACTAATAAATTAGGTTAATAAAGTTCTGTTAAATCTATGGGCTACAAGTTTCGACTCTTGTAGCCCATTCTATAGATAGATTATGTTCCATTAAGAGGGATGAATCAAAACAACTTTCGCACAAAAACAGAACATTAAGTGGGGCGGATTGGGCCAATACGGCTGGGGTAATTATCAAGGCTATGAAAAAGGTGGTGAGTGCAAAATGGACACCGACCATCAAATTGACGAACTGCCATTTGCCTTTGGCCCAACCTGGACGCCATCGCAGGGTCTTTCAATTTATGGCGGACCATTCGTCCACTTCGTTAGAGGTCAGAATGCTTTCCGGATTGAAGGTGACGATGAGTGGAAACAGCACGATATTGAAGAGGACTCAATTTTTGGCGGCTATGTTGGCGCACAAGTTCAGCTTGGCGAGAATGCCTGTGTCAACGTCGAGTGGATGACTACAGGCGACGCCGATGCACTTGGTGCAGGCGTCATCTGCAAGTTTTAACCTGAATTGAGACTCCTGTTGTTCGTTTGTCAGAGCAAAGTTAAATCAAAAAAGGCCGTTTTGTTAAAAGCCGGCCTTTTTTATTTCCTGATTGTGCGATTTGCTGTCTTCCGCAGATTTC
>CAZKOQ010000134.1:0-8417 GCA_964554425.1 uncultured Pirellulales bacterium
CTATGCTCTCCTTAGTCACCGACTCCTCTGTTGAGACGTAACCGTCAAGAAAACACTCAGGCGTCACAACCACATCAATATCCTCGTTCTTAGCAACATCGCCAAGAATGCTCATCAATTTCTCGTGATTGGCTTGCAGATTCCCTTTGTCCGGACGGACCTTTATCTGCGCCACCCGAATTTTGGATGCCTCTGGCTCGCCTTTATCAACTGTCTTGCGAACCGGACGGTTGCTTGTCTCGGACTGAGCCCAGACCTTATCAGCGCTAACGCTAATTATGCCAACGGCTTTTAGAAAACGACGACGGTTGAGCTTCATAATGAATCTCCCGATTTCTTAACGCTTCTATTTGCGCGCACCTGCATCCGCCGGGTCATTCTGAAAGTGCTATACTATCGGATAAATGACATATTTGTAACTGAAAAAATCTGCACACACCGGCTTCAAATAGTTCAGGAAATATTGCCATCCGGAAGGGATTTCTCTGGCATTCAAGGAGTGGGGGTGTAGCCGAGTTTGCCCCAGACGGCTTTCTGAACCCTTTGAAGGTCAGGATTGCCCGGTTGAGAAGGGTTGGAGCCGACGACAAGCTTGCCATATTTTATAGTGCGAGGGTCCTGCCACTTCCAGTATTCATTGTGGCCATCGGCGAAAGAAAAGTTAGTCCCATCCCCATGTCGGACGGGCGGCGGGTCGTTGTGACGGTTATTCTCTATGCCGGCGACAGTTACAACAGAACCCCACCAGGACTCCCTATCGTAGGGGACAGACCAACTGGCGAAGGTTACCCAGCCCTCATCGAGGAAAACGGTTCTCCCGCCCGGCTTTGTGATGTCCATTCTATTTTTGACTCTCGGCCCACTGGGCCAGCCGTTCATAGAATCAACGATGGAGTATGTGCGCATCTCACCGCGCAGGCCGGTGGGACACTTGTAAAGTTTTGTGCTATTGCAGTAGCGGAATAATGCGCCGGTCTTGACGGCATTTATCTGGTCGGCTTCGGTGGTCTGGTCGGAATAGCCGGCCCAATGGACCCAGCCATCCTCATCGTTGGGTATAGGGGATTCGCCCGGTTTGCCTGTGCAGCCATTGACAATTTTATTGTCGTTGTCATCCGCATACATAACCCAGGCGAGGCCGATCTGCTGGACATTGCTTAGACAGGCGGCACGCTTACCCTGTTCTCTGGCTTTATTGAGCGAGGGCAGTAATATGGCCATTAGTATCGCGATGATGGCAATTACCACTAACAGTTCTATAAGCGTGAATGCCCTTGGCTTAAGCATAATACTTTTAGAAATTCCTTATGAATCAACCTTTGGTGGACACATTGCAAGTATATGTTACTATTTATGCACCTGTAAATCAAGGAAATTTGCCGGCCGCTGCCCGTGATGACCCATTTTTTAGACAGGTTCGTTTATAAGGATAGTGTCTTATATATCCTGCGGCGATTCAGGACAGCTTCTCAATAGATACAGAAAAAAACCTGTCATTTGTCAATGGCGAAATCGTATCGAGTATAAATCGGCGTCCTTCATAACAAATCGAAGCCGGATGATGCGTCCTGCGATTTGGCTGACGTCGGCGCCATCCCTCCAGGACACCTTGCGCTCAATTTCATCACCGTATATCTCAATCGCATCCGCCAAGGTAAATTTTGGTATCGGCTCTCCATTTCGGTCCTGAATCTCAACTTTCAGCCAGCCGACCGCTGACGTTGAGTAGTTTATGGTCAATGCACTGCCGCTAAAAATAAAAGGTCTGGTCAGCATCTCTCCGCCGCTGTAAGGAGCATTGACCGAAACGAACCCATCTGTTCGAATACTTGCGCGGCGAAGAACAGGAATGCGGTCTGTCTGGTCCGGGTAGTTGCCGTAATTCTCCGTCAAGTAAACTGATAATTCGTCTTCATCTATTTGGACAATTCCCCACGCAGGCGTATTGTTGCCGTGCGCGCCGCCCCAATTTGCCTGGTTAATGCCGGGCCTGATAAATGCCTCCATAAAAGTTCTGTTCCAATGCAAGCCATCGTGGCTGGAGAGCAGCACCGCATCAGAGAGACCGTCTGTCTTCCGTCTCTGAATACCAATCTCTGTGCGCTCGGGCACAAAACGCATCGCAAGAGCCAGGTAAAGATGAGGGGCGCGAAGGTAGGGAATAATTCCATTGGTGTATAAGTGTTCTATGGGTGTTTTGCCGAAATCCAGCAATTGTGGTTTGCTCCAGTGAATAAAGTCCGGCGAAATACATCGCTGAATACTTCTTTTACCATCTCGGCCTACTCGAGAATAGCAGACATAGTTTTGTTGAATGGTATCCCAGAAGGCGGTATTGTGCGAATCGAAAGACCCCTCAGTGATAATCGGCTCATCCTGTAATCGCTGCCAATGAATACCATCAGGAGATACAAAGCCGGTCAGGACATTGCGGGTCTGGCTGTCGATTGTTTGTCTGCTGAGGGTAATTGCTTTGTAGCGATGGTCAGGTGAGGTGTTAGGATTAGTATCTTTGAAGGGCGAGAAATTATGCGATTCAAAGTAAGATTTTTTGCTGCCTGTCCAAATGATGTTATTGTCCTTTGACCCGTTAAACTCAAACAAGCCCAATGAGGGACGCTTCCAGTTGATGCCGTCGTCACTTTCAGCCAGGCAGGTATATTCGCGGGATAGGTCTCCGCCGCCGCGATAATACATCCTGAAACGATTGTCATCCTTCATAATGGTGATATAACCGCTTTGTGCGCCTTCCCAGGGAGCGTCGAAGCGAAAGACAACTTCTTTCTTTATTGGCTGTTGCAGCTTGAGGATTGTGCTGGACATCTTCCCAATTAGCCAATCATCTACGAAAAGTTCGAGCCGTGGGCCAATTTCCCGAAATGTCGCATCCTCTTTCTTGGTCGCTCCGTTCGCATCGAAAGGCAACAAACAAAAAGATGCTATACACAAAGCAAAGGTGGTATTCAAGTAATACGTATCACTCAATCCTCTCATTACCGTGCTCCTCGTTCACTCGCAAAGTTTTGTTAAAATTTACGTTTGTTGCTTTCAATCAATTCAGCATATTCAGACGCTGTGCTCAGTTTATTCTTTATTGAATATCAAGTTTCGCAGAAAACACAACTATTTGATGCCTTTTTCTTGGAATAAGTCATTTTCGGTGGGATAATGTTTGTTGAACCGTAATCCGAAAAGACATATATGCTTTGAAATATTTTTCAGGAGTATTGGCATTTGTTCTTGTAGCTGAGGCAGGCAGGTGAAGGAAAATCATCAGCAAATAAATCGGCGTCAGTTCTGCGAAAAAGTGCTTACCGGCGTTGCCATTGCAAGCTTTTCTTCAGGTGCGTTACCTGATAATAGGCAAGATTTTCGGTTCAAATACATTGTTGCATCAAGCTTATACGGTCGGATGAAACTTGCTGATATCTTGCCGGAGATCCGTAAGACCGGGGCCGAGCACATCGATATTTGGTCTGAACCGCACGCCAACCATCGTGAGCAAGTTGAAGCTCTGGGACACGAACAGTTTTTATCGCTCCTTAAGGAGCACAATTTGAAACTGGGCATACTGACACGTTATGACCTTGGGCCATTCGGCATAGAAAACGAAATACACCTCGCCAGGAAACTCGGCGGGTCAATGGTAATCTGTGGCAGTCGCGGACCAAATAATCTCAGGGGACAGGCATTGAGGGCAGCTATTAAAGAATTTGGCGAAAAAATGAAGCCATATATTTCGGCTGCCGAGCAAGCCGGCATCATCATAGGTATTGAGAACCATAGCGCCAGCTTAATTGAGTCTGCTGAGTCTATAAAATGGCTTGTAGAATTAGTGCCATCCAGTCATCTCGGTGTTGCCCTCGCTCCTTATCATTTGCCACAGGAACCGTCAGTTATTGCGAACTTGATAGCGGGGCTTGGCAATCGGCTCGTGCACTTTTACGCCTGGCAGTATGGGATGGGCTGCCATAAGAAGCTGCCGAAAGAACAGGAACTGCTGCAATTTCCGGGCCGTGGAAATCTTGATTTTGTGTCAATTGTAGCCGCTTTGAAAAAGATCAATTACCAGGGCTGGGCCGAAATTTTTATGCACCCTGTGCCCCGCGGAGTTCCCATCCTTGCGACGGCGACGGAAATTACCGCTGAGATTGAACGTTGTCGGCAATATCTGGACGCTTGTTTGGTCAAAGTATTGTAGCGTTTGACCTGCTATGAATATCAAGAAAGGAACTGTAATATGAATAGAGTGCTTATCATTGTTGGGGAAGCTACGGAGACAGTGGACACATTATATCCTTATTACCGCTTGCAGGAGGACGGTTTTGAGCCGATAGTGGCTGGTCCTGAAAAGCGACGATACCATATGGTCCTCCACGAGGTGCCGCCGGACTGGGACGGCAAAGTTACGCGGGAATTTGAGGGTTACACCCTTCAAGCGGATATTGCCTTCCGAGATGTTAATCCCCAGGAGTATCTCGGGATATTCTTTTCAGGCGGACGTGCCCCGGAATATCTGCGGTATGATGAGGACCTTATGTGCATAACGCGCCATTTTTTCGAGGCAAATAAGCCGATAGCGTGTGTCTGTCACGGCGTAGAGATTCCCGCCAAGGCCGGCTGTGTAAAAGGACGGCGTATGGCCACCGTCCCCAAGTGCAGGTTCGACCTGGAGGTATGCGGCGGAATCTTTGTAAATGAGCCCTGCGTTGTGGACGGCAACTTAGTCAGCGGACGGACGTATCACGACCACGGCAGCTATATGGGCGTCTGGATAAAAATGCTTAAAGAAGCTCGTGTATCCGCCCAGAAAGCTAAGTAAACTTGAATTTCATATTCCAGTTGACTGGAATATACGATTTGATGCTAATAACGATACATCTGCTTGTTGTAGCTGTGTCAGGAGAAAATAGTCGTGCAATTGAACTTGGAAAATTCAAGGCGTGTTTTTTTGAAAAAGGCAGTAACCGTCGCATCTGCGCCGTTTCTGTGTGCCTATCCTGTCTGGGGCGACGAGAAACGACCGCCGCCGAGTAACCGCATAACAATGGGGCTTATCGGGTTGGGCAGTATGGGGATGCGGCACATAGAGGGCTTTCTCCAGGAGGATGACTGCCATATTTTAGGGGTCTGCGACGTTGACGCCGCCCGGCGTGTGGCTGCGGTAGAATCCGTCAATAAACATTACGACAACAATGACTGCGCCGGATACAAAGATTTTCGAGACCTGATTACCCGTGACGACATTGACACGCTTTGTATCTCCACACCGGACCACTGGCATTCAATTATTGCCATTATGGGTATCCGTGCTGGCAAGGATATTTACGGTGAGAAGCCGCTTGCGCTAACCATCGCCGAGGGCCGGGCAATGGTCGAAGCTGCTCGCCGGTATAACTGCGTGTGGCAGACGGGAAGCTGGCAGCGGTCAACCGCCCACTTTCGGTTTGCCTGTGAGCTGGTCCGTAACCAGCGGATTGGAAGATTGCAGCATGTCGAAGTTGGCATCGAGCCAGGTTACAAAGCAGGTCCAGGTCAGCCAACAATATACAGGATAGACCCGCAGTCGATTATGGCCGTGCCTGATGGTTTTGATTACGATATGTGGCTTGGTCCTGCTCCCTGGGTGCCATACACTGAAAAACGCTGTCACTGGAACTTTAGATGGATTCTGGATTATGCAGGCGGACAGGTAACAGATTGGGGCTCTCATCACATTGATATAGCGCACTGGGGTATGGATTGTGATGACAAAGGCCCAATCGAAGTTGTCGGTAAAGGTGCATTCCCGGAAGATGGCCTGTGGGACGCTGCTGTCGATTATAGGTTCGAATGTAAGTATGAGAACGGCCTGACAATGTTTGTAGGAAGCGACAATTACTATCCCCACGGTGTGAGGTTTATCGGTGAGAGCGGCTGGGTCCACGTTACACGAGAGGGTCTTGATGCAAACCCCAAGAGCTTACTTAGGGAAAGAATCGGACCGGATGAAATACATTTACCCAGGCCAGCCGGAGAGCATCGTCAGGGACACCGTCGAGATTTTTTAGATTGTGTCAAAACTCGCGGACAGACAATCTCGCCATTAGAAGTGGGCCATAGGTCTGCGACCGTCTGCCACCTGGGTAACATCGCGATGATTCTGGGCCGGAAGATACGATGGGACCCAAGGCGCGAGCAGATTATTGACGACATTTCGGCCACCCGAATGCTTCAGCGACCAATGCGCTCTGGCTGGCATATTTGAAATGCTTTATTGATAAGCTGGCGAGGAGAATAGGTAATGAGCAAAAGGATTATACTGATATTTCTATGTTCAGTTTTTCTTGCCATAGAGGTAACGGGGGCCGAAAGTCCTTTATCCATCGGAGATAAAAGACAAGTTTTTATTGATGGCCGTTTTTTCAAAGAGGCCCAAGGAATGCAATTGGTTGTTCATCGGCCTGTAAAAACCGGCCAGATGGTAATCAGGTGTGAACGTCCCTGGGAAGAGCGGCTTTGCTTTTATCACTCGGTATTGAAAGATGGGGATACTTACCATTTATGGTACACTGTTTATTGCAAGGATAGCAATTCAACGCCATCTGTCCGAAGTATTGCATACGCAAGGTCAAAAGACGGCGTCCACTGGGAAAAACCGGATTTGGGCTTAGTCGAAATTGGGGGCAGCAAAAAGAACAACATTGTCCTGGGGCTTGGCTTTGGCGGGGTGAAGGGCGCAACTCACGGGTGTATGGTGTTTTTAGACCCGCAGGCGCCGCTGGACCAGAGATTTCGACTGGTCTCTAATCCAGAAGAGCTTGGCAAAAAGTTGCAGCTATTTTCTTCATCTGATGGGATACACTGGACATTGACACACAGTGACATTATGGGGTTCCGAAGCGAAAAGCACCACCTTGATTCGCAGAACGTTATTTTCTGGGATGAGCGCATCGGCAAATATGTTGCTTATGTCAGGCGAAATCTTCGACCGGCTGGCTCGCAGGGCCGCAGCGTCGCCCGCGCCGAGTCCACGGTCATTTCGAACTTCGCTGATGTGGAGGATTGTCCTGTGGTTTTAGGTTTTGATGAAAAGGACCCTAACGCTAACGACCCGGTTGAGGGGCAAAGTATTGAGGTCGCTGATTACTACACAAACGCGACAATCAAATATGCGTGGGCACAGGATGCGTATTATATGTTCCCTTCGCAGTATTTCCACTATGGCGCTTTCCTGAAAGATTTTCGAAAGGGACAGCCGGTCAATGCCGGTTCGCTGGACGTAAGGTTTGCTGCGAGTCGGGATGGCATTCGCTGGGAACGGTATGACCGCCGAGTGTTCGTGGACCTGGGAACCAAAGACGAATGGGATTCACAAAGTATCTATATGGTCTATGGGATAGTGCCTGGCGCCAATGAGAAAGAAATGTATATGTATTACTATGGCAGTAACGCGCTGCACGGGTGGGACCGAGACGACCAGCACAGGGATAGAAACAGACGGTTGTTGAGTCGAGCGGGCGGAGCACCGACGATTGAGAAGGATGGTATCAGCCGTTTGGTAATCAGAAAAGATGGATTCGTGTCTGCTCAAGCATCTTATGAAGGCGGACAGTTTCTGACGCCGCTTTTGACATTTACAGGGGACGAGCTTGTGTTAAACGTTGACACATCTGCTGCTGGGCAGTTGCAGGTAGAGATTTTGGATGAGCAGGGCAAAGTGATTCCCGGCTACTGCTTAGAAGACTGTGACCAGATTTATACTGCTAATGAAATCGAGCGTGTGGTGAAGTGGAACGGCGAAAGCAAAGTTGGAGCGCTGGCTGGAAGGCCAATTCGATTGCGTTTTGTTATGAGGGACGCTGACCTATATGCCTTACAGTTCAGACGGCGGTCGCCATAGTGTGATGCCAAACTGCGACAACTTAAAACCACAAACCTGGAAGGTGCCGCTATTTGACCAAAGTTGGTTGCCGAGGCGGTCTGGTAGCCGATTGGAGCTTTTGGTTAGTTAGCTCCAAATCTATGTTTAGTTACCTTTCTACCTTTCAACGTGCACGATGGCAATGACCGGTGCTCTACTCAGATTTCTTTTTGCCGCTGTCACCAAGACGAACAACTGCATATACCAGCGCACCGAATAGCCCGGCCAGAAGCGCAATTGCTATCCATATACCCGAGCCGCACTCCCTCGCGCGTATATCTTTGTAAACCCAGATTGCCACAAGGATGTGGACAACAAAACACGCGAAGAAAAATAGACCCAGCCCGGGTTTGTGGCCGCGCACACCCGGACCTAAATGTTCCCTCATCCCTCGTTGCTGCTCAAGCTCAATGCGCTGTTTCTCCAGCTCAAGCTGCCGCATTTCCTGTTGGAAGCCCAATTCTGCTTCGTGATTTTTTAGCTCAAGCTGCATTTTATGAAGACGCATCTGCTG
>CAZKOQ010000135.1:0-8378 GCA_964554425.1 uncultured Pirellulales bacterium
CGCTCCCAGGATATTTTATATTACATAAACCAGTTGCTGCTCGAAGGGGCGATACCGCACATACCGGTTTTTTTAGATAGTCCAATGGCTTCAAGCATCACAAAGGTTTTTCAGCATCACGCAGAGCTGTTTGATGAGGAGATGACCGAGTTTATGAAATTGGATGAGTCGCCGTTTGAGTTTCCGGGGCTGAAGATGACTGAAACGACCGAGGAATCCAAGGCGATTAACAAAATAAAACGAGCGGTTATGATAATAGCCGGCTCGGGAATGTGCACCGGCGGGCGAATAAAACACCATTTAGTTAATAATATCACCAGGCCGGAGAGCACGATAATGTTTGTCGGCTATCAGGCCGTCGGCACTCTTGGAAGGCGAATCGTTGACGGCGAGAAAAAAGTCAGGATTCACGGCCAGGAATATCCGGTTAAGGCGAAAGTAGTTCAGATAAACGGCTTTTCTGCCCACGCCGACAGGGACGAGCTTTTCCAGTGGCTAAGCGAGCTGAAAAAACCTCCACGTAGAGTTTTTGTCATTCACGGCGAACCAGAGAGCGCCCAGCATTTTGGCGATTACGTCAGATCCAAGACCGGCTGGAACGTCGCCATCCCCGCTTACCAGGACCAGTTCACACTCGATTAGTTGCTGCGAATCCGGTGAAGAATGTCCCAGTATGCGCCGCGGGCGCCTTTTTTAATTGCTTCCACCAGTTCGATATTGTCATTGTAATTGTGGTCGGTTAAGGTAGAACCATCTTCCGCAGTTTCCGGCATTGGCTCGAAAAATCTTTTATCGCCGGCAATCAAGTCCCTCACAATCTCGGCTGGCTTCGGGCCTAATGTCTGCGAGATATAGAAAGTCGGCTGAAAGAAGTCCACCGGGCCGGCATATTTTCGGCGGATATTCGGATTTGTTTCAAGTGCACCTTCATCCTGGACAATGCGGGCCATTTCAGTATTCGGGTAGATTCTAACTCCCAGCGGCGCACCGGCACAATCAGGACAGATTTGCTTGATAAAGTCAATTGTCTGAGCAACGGTCTGGGGCGTTTCGCCGGGTCCGCCCAATAGTAAATCGAACATAACTTTTATGTTATTGTCCCTGCACAACTGCACCGCCGATGCAAGGTCTTCTTTAAGGTGCATTTGCCCATAGGTCTTTAGCATTGAAGGGCAGGCGGAGTCGCCCGTGAAGTCGATGCCGATACAGCCGGCTTTGCTCATCGCGCTGGCAAGCTCGGCGTCGAAAGGCGTTACTGCCATATAAGTGTACCAGCGCAGGCGCTTACCAAGATTGCGACGGTTAAATTCTTCGCAGACCGCCTGTGCGTGACCGTAGGGGATATTAAACTCCGAGTCGCACAAGTGCAGGACATCTATTCCCTGAGTCAAAAGCGATTGGGCCTCATCGGTTACTTCTTTTGGGTTGCGTAATCTAAGTGTTGTGCCTTTAGAGAGCCGGTCGGCACAATAAATACAAGTGCGATTGCAGCCGCGTTTGGTTTCTATCCCTCCCTGGCCTCCTTTTTCAAAATATGTGAGATTGTCAATAGCATCACGTTTTGTAGCCAGTGACAAGGGTGCAGGCCAGGCGGGTCTGTTACTATGAATAACTCCATTAGCTCGCCAGATTAGTCCATCTATTTTTTCAAAATTTTTGGACCTGCCTAATTTATTATGGAGTGATACTATCGCACTTTCACCGTCGCCGCAAATTCCAAAATCCGCACCGGTGTATTCGACAATCTGTCTGGCAAAAATGGAAAACCCCACACCGCCGAGAACAATCGGTGCATCGGACAGGTTTTTTATTGTGTGGACTGTTTCGGCAAGCTGCGGAACAAACCAAGTCGCGCTCGGCCAGAAGCAGTCATCTACGTTGCGAAACGATAGTCCCACCAATTGTGGATTGTGGCCGGCGAAATAATTTTGGAGAGTTTTTGCCAGCTCATCAGCCAAACACAAATCAACTACATCTACCTCAATTCCTGCTTTTCTTGCGGCTGGTGCAATGTAGTCTAAGCCGATTGGTGCTATGGGCGGCACCATCCTGTTTGTGTTAATCAGGGTCAGCATTATAGTATGAAGTCTTGGAATTAAGAATTCAGGATACAGAATTACGAAGTAATAGTTGCACTGGATTTAGGTTGGTTGTTTTGGGATTTCTTTTTTTCGGCCTGAATACCAGCACAGGAGTATCCCCAGCTCATAAAGCAGATACATCGGAATTGACAGTGCAAATAGCGAAATCAGGTCGCTGCCCGGCGTAGCGGCGGCAGCGATTATGACGATAGCCAGAAAGACATATTTTCTCACTCTGCGAAGCAGCTGGACCGACACCAGCCCGGTTTTATTGAGGAAGAAAATCGCTATCGGGGTCTGAAAGGAGAGGCCAAAGACCAACATCATTATCCCTATAAACGACACGTAACTCGTGAATGTAAAATTGGAGGCGACGCCGAGAACGCTTTTGTTGAACATCACCAGAAATCGCAGGGTAATCGGGGCGATTATAAAAACAAAAAACAAAGACCCCGTGATAAACAGGCCTGCTGAGAAGGGCACGGCCATATAGACATATCGTTTTTCATTCGGATAAAGGCCGGCGGCGACAAACAGCCATAACTGGTAAAAAATCCACGGCGATGCAATGACCACGCCTCCAATCATTCCAATCTCCATATAGCTTAAAAAGCCGTCTGTCGGAGCTATACTCTGCAGTCGTGCCTCCTGGCCCATCGCCTTGATATACGGCATCTCGATAAATTTTATTATGAGCTTACCGAAGCAAAGACATAAAATCAGCGCGAGAAACAGTCCTATTATCGCAAGGAGCAGCCGGGCGCGGAGCTCCTCCAAATGGTCGCCCAGACTCATAGTGTAGCTAAGGGAATCCTGTTTCTTATCGCTCTTGCCCATCTCGATAAGTTCTGCGGAATCTTAAAAATTCCGAAATTTTGCCGTTCTAAGTGTTGGTGCCGACCTCATCCACGCCGGATGCCTTCTTGGCCTCTTTTACCACATCATCCTTGAGCTCTTTTACGTCATTTACAAACTCATCCTTGCTTTGTTCGGCTTCCTTGATACCCTTCTTGAACTCAGTCAAGCTCTTGCCCACGCTCCGTGCAATCTCAGGCAGACGTCTGCCGAATATCAGCAAGGCGACAACAAGGATAACCAGCCATTCCCAGCCATGAGGTGCCCACCCCAGGATATTTACGATATATTCACTCATTATAAGTCTCCTTCTTTTCTATTTCACAAGATTATAGCACTGGCTATCTTGCTTTGTCAACAAGTATCGAATTGCAGCAATAATTATTCTTACTATCCGTTCTTAACCTGTGTTCACGGCGATAATCCTTATATCGCGGTCGCGGTCATTGCAGACCGCAATTACCTTGCCGTTTTTATCGGCAGCAATGCTCTGTCCGCCATATACCCTGCCCCTCCACGGTCCGTGCGTGATTTCCCCAACAAGGTTGGTTCCAACTACCACCGCTTTGGTCTTTTTGGCTGTTTTCGTAACCACTTTTTTTAGTTCTTTGCCGTGTCCGGGCCAGTCGGTTTCGGGGGCTGCATATCCATAAGGAACAAGCAGCAGGTCAGGTTTTAGAGCCGCCATTCGCCCTATTATCCCGTCTTTGTGTGTGTCGGCACAGATAAGGATGCCGATTTTGCCGAAGCGAGTTTGCACCGCGCTGACCTCACGCCCAACGGCGTATGGCGGGTCCATCAGTTCAGGCATCACGTTTATCTTGCGGTGTTTAAGAATAATCTTCCCTTTGTCGTCAGTTAGTATTGCTGAATCATATAAACGGTTACCATCCTTTTCTTCCAGTCCGGCGCAAAGATAGACCTTGAATTTTTTAGCCAGTTTGCGGAGCCGGTCGGAGTCTTTGCCCGGTATTGAATACGCTCTTTTGTGCGCATCTGGATTAACCCAGCCAAGTATCGATGTTTCAGGCAGGCATACAATTTCTGCTCCGTCGTCTTTAGCTTCGCGAATTGCATTTTCGATTCGGACAAAATTCCCGGCTCGGTCGCCATCAAGAATGAATATCTGACACATTGCGAGCTTTATTTTGCCCATTTTTTCAACCCCATTTTACGTTTTCCAGCAGTTTGGTTTTTTCAGCGAGATTGAAGAGCCGCCGGGCGTTTCCATTCATTATAGGGTCAACCGCCTCTGTTGCATCATCCAAACTCATCCAGCCCTCCTCCACCAATTCCGACAAGGCCAGTGCTACCCCTCGTCTGGCTATCCTCGAATGTCCGAGCACCGGCTCAACAGGGATATAATCTCCTCCGAATGTAAGGATTTTATTCAAGGGTGCTGTAACGAGAAATTTTTTCAAAAAGTCCTTGGCCGCTACCGGATTGATAATCCACGACCAGCACATATCAATATAGGCGTTGCTGTAATGCTTGGCCGCTGCAATCATTTCCTCATAATATGGATAGCATATATGCATAAATACAAACTTGGTCTCAGGCGCTCTCTGGCACAAAGCCGTTGCTGAGCCGGGATTGTGAATCAGCCGAGATAAGGGCATTCCGTTCTGCCCGGCGTAATACCCTGTGTGCAGCTTGACAGGCAGGTTATGTTCGGTCGCCTTTTTGACCGCATACCAGAATAAATGGTCTTCCAGCGCCTTTTCTTCGTCAGGCGAAATGGATTGTTTGTCGCATTTCTTCCTGAACACCTCCTCTACTTTTTCAGCGGGCACCTGCTCATAATCAATGTCCCTGCCGTAGGCATTTTGTGATTTAACGGCCACTGCGAATTTACTGTATTTGTTAAACCACCAGTCAATCACTTTGTGCCAGTCCGACAGCGTTGATACTTTTATACCAGTGGATACTGCAAATTCCGATATTGCAGGTCCGGCAAACATACCGACAATACTTAAATCCTGCATCAGCAGCGTGGGCATATCCGATTCATTAAAAGGCCTGCTAAGACAGTTCACCTGGCAGGATTCAATATTCGCCAGGTCGCACAGGATTCGCCTGTAAAAACCGGCTTTGCGAACTTTTTCATATCCCGCCTGCACCTTTTTTACTGTCTTTGCCGAAAGCTCATCAACATCATAAAGCTCTTGCAGTGTAATTCTAACCGCCTGCCCGTATCCGGTGTTTTTGACAGCCGGCCAATAAGGTTCAAGTAAAGACCATTTGTCGGCGGGTTCGACCTTGGATGAGAGAAATCTGTCGCAAACATCCTGCGGCATACCCGCCACAATCAGGTCGGAATTGAGGTAGTGACTTAGCAGAATACTCCAGTCATCGCTCTTTACCCTTGGGTGGCTGGCGGCGAGCCGTTCTTTTTCTTCAATCAGGTGTTCGTGGGTGTCGATAAATGGCGTTTGAAAAACCTTCCCAAATATCGTCTTTCGGATGTCGCCGGAGAGGCCTGTCTCTACATTTGTTCTTGTAAGACCTTTGGCGGTCGCGGTTGAACTAAAGATTGAGGCAGCCCCGATTGCTCCTATCGTTTTAAGTGTGAGTCTTCTTGAGATTAGTGGTTTCTTCATCATCTGTTCTGTCCTCGTTTAAGAATGTCTTAGGTCTTAAATGCTCTAATTATCAATTAATTCGACAGAAAAATGGTTCGCTGTTATTGTTGACCGCAGCCGTTTATTAGCTTTGCAGTCTATTATTGACAGCGGCGCTGATAAAACTATAATCCGATTAGAACTTTAGGTCAAATAGATTACTTTTATCGGAGTTGGCTATGGATTCGGCTTCCGGCCGGTCAAATCGCCTCGAATCTGCTATAAGCATTTTTCTGCTGGCTATTCTTTTCCTCATTGCTATCACAGTCATCGTCAAGCAGGCCGATTTTGATATTGGCCGCTTCGGTATGGATGTCGATGCCTCAACAATGGCTGTGAAAGCCACAAAGACCGGCACAGGAGAAAAAATAGATTTTGATGCTCTTGTCCCATCAGGTTTCAAAAAGCTTTCGGAAGTCGAGACATACGCGCCCGATACCCTCTACGAGAAAATTAACGGCAGGGCCGAGCTTTATATCAAAGCCGGCTTTGTAAAATTGTTCGCTCAGCGGTTTGTTAGCGAAAGCGATGACAAGCACTGGTTTGAACTTTTTCTTTATGATATGGCAGCCGTCAAAAACGCATTCTCGGTTTATAGTATGCAGAAAAGACCGGATGTCGAGATTTTGCCCTTTCTGCAATTTGGATACAAAACAAGCAACGCACTGTATTTTGTCCACGATAAATTTTACATTGAATTGGTCGGTGCTTCTGAGTCCGCTAATTTATTTATGGCAATGTCGGCTCTTGCAGAGAAACTTCCCATTAAATTGAATGTTGACAAAGTTGCCCAGATACCTGAGCTGGCTCTGTTTCCTCAAAATGGCTTGGTTCCTGGCAGCGCCAAATTATATCTTTCAAATGCCCTCGGCTTTGACAAGTTAAGCGACACATACCTTTGCCAGTATAAAATTGGCGACGAGACGGTAACTGCATTTTTAAGTAGTCGCGCCGGCAAGGAGGATGCCGAGGATATTGCCAAAAGCTATTATAAATTTTTGATTGATAATAGTGGCAAGGATAAGTCCACATCTGAAGAAAGCATTAAAACCATCAACGGCAAGGTTGTTGATTTCTATGATACTACCGAAATAGTTTTCTCTATCGGCCCGTTCGTCGGCGGCATCCACGAGGCAAAAAGTCAGAAGTCCGCAGAATCGCTCGCCTCCATCCTTATCAACAAGCTCACAGAGGCAGCCAAAACAGAAAAGCGATGACCGAGCAAAACGACCCAAAAATCGAACGCAGACAATTTTTAAGCCGTGCTGCAAAGGCAGGATTTTCAGTCGCTGCCGCCGGCATAATCTCTGCCAAACTTTACGACGGCTCAGGACCAAAGCCCTCTGTTGACACCGAGTCGCTCGTAACTTTGCCGAATTTCTCAACCCCGCCCAAAAACGGCCAGACAATATCCATCGTCAAAGGACCGGACCGAAAAGCAACTGTCAATAAGGCGATAGAATTGCTGGGCGGGATAGAAAGATTTGTTGCGAAGGGCCAAGTCGTTGCGATAAAGCCGAACATTGCGTTTGCATCTTCGCCGCTGCTCGGCGCTACAACAAATCCCGAGCTGGTTGCTGAGGTCGTTCGGCTCTGCTATAAAGCCGGTGCGAAGCGGGTTATTGTTACTGACAATCCTATAAACGACCCTGCGAGCTGCTTTATGTTAAGCGGCATCGGAAAAGCTGCGGGTGACGCCGGTGCGGAAGTGGTGCTTCCAAGACCCGGTTTTTTCAGCCGAACCACTCTGGCAGGCGGCAAACTTATCGTGAGTTGGCCAATATTCTACGAGCCGTTTATGAAAGTAGATAAATTGATTGGCATTGCACCTGTTAAACACCATAGCAGGAGCGGCGCTTCAATGACAATGAAAAACTGGTATGGACTTCTGGGAGGTCGGCGTAACGTTTTTCACCAGGACATAAACACAATTA
The DNA here is from genome assembly GCA_964554425.1 of uncultured Pirellulales bacterium. Taxonomy (GTDB): domain Bacteria; phylum Planctomycetota; class Phycisphaerae; order Sedimentisphaerales; family Anaerobacaceae; genus CAYWXK01. Next base: position 7,492 of record CAZKOQ010000135.1, read on the forward strand.
TCGCCGAGCTGGCTGTAATGGTAAGACCGACACTTGTAATCCTGGATGGCACTGAAGTTATGGTAACGAACGGCCCCACCGGCGGCTCTGTCTCGGATTTGAAACGTGCGGATACTTTAATTGCGAGCACCGATTGCGTAGCGGCCGACTCCTTCGGCTGTGCGCTTCTGGGACTGAAGCCCTCAGATTTGCCTTATCTTGCCAAAGCCCAAGACGCCGGCGCCGGAACTACCGATTACAAGTCCCTCAAGCCGGTATTCGCGACGGTAAGTTGAGAGTCTCCGATTCACTTAGCCCGGATATTTCATGGGATTTTGGCAGTTCCCAGATAAATCCATTAGAAATAAGCTCTTATACCAAAAATTCAGTATAATCTGTAAGAACAGTCTGTTTTTAGCGAGGAACGTCACCATTATTTCAGCACATTGTTATCCTTATGGCTTTTCTTGTGTTTTTTCTAACGCATATTTAGTGCCGCAGGTGCTTCATAAAGTGACTTGAAAATTTTTTTTGGCTTGTAATATTACGAAAATCCGTTAAGCTATTTATAATAAGTTTCCAGGCTATCCAGGAGGAGAATAGCTAAAATGTGGTTTTTAGCACTCCTCCGCTAAATTGTCATAAGTCAGAGTGCCTTGCAATGTACATAGGACAGTCTTGTGGCGACAGATGTTCCTATGGGGGAAGGGAGAATCCCGAATCATTTTTAGGGTATTACCTTATCAAATCTCATGAGAATCCCGCCCTTCTAATCACACAAATTTGGCGGTTATCGTTCGTCAATAAACGGTCTTTGGCCGTAAATTAATTTATACCCTTTTTGGAGGAATTCAAAATGAAAACTGTAAAAATGTTAACAATTCTGGCATTAGTAACTATGGTCTGCT
>CAZKOQ010000136.1:0-8377 GCA_964554425.1 uncultured Pirellulales bacterium
AGCTTCTCCCATGTAGAATCCGTATAGCAGGCAAAGGAGTCAATTTTCGGAAGGGATTTATTGGATATAAGGCGGAGCTTTAGTGTCGAGCGATAGGTAACAGGGAAATCCTTGATATCAGGGAATTCTTTGGCGTTTAATGGATTGAAGGTAAAGGTGTATGTGGCGCCTTCGGTTTTGAGGTTGGTATCTGCTTTTTTCCATTTACCCTGGAACCAGTCGCCAACGTTGAGCCAGCCGGAGCTGCCTGCGCCGGAGGGTTTGTCTCGCGGGATGCGGGAGCGTGGCCAGGTGGATTGCCAGTATTCGAGATTAAGATTCTCTATTGGCGGCAGATTGTTGGTGTCAGCGAATTTGACGACAACACGTAATATGTCGCGTGAGTCTTCCCAGAGGACGCCATAATCTTTGCCTTCAGCGTCCCACTTTTTTGGCTCGCCGAAAGGTGCGACATCGACCGCATCCTTTGGCTGCGCAGCAAAAACGGAGACGGGCGCTAAAGCGAGGCCGCATAGGAAAGCGAGATATAAGGAGCGGGCTATTTTTTGCGTATGTGTTAAGTTACGGTTTGTTTTAAGACGAGCATTTTGATTCATTGAAATTCGACCTCATTTATCAGGGAACAATCCTAATTGTTTTTACTGTATCGTGATTGCATAGTATAACTGCTGGGATTTGTTAAATCAAAAAGAGATATTGCAACCCAAGAAATGTGCCGTTTGTGAGATGTTGGGTTTGAGTAAGGAGTTAGTTAATAGTCCGACAGCCAATAGGCGGTAAAGTTCTGAAGGTCATCGAAGGTCACTTTCCCGTTGCCTGTGAGGTCGGCGGCGGCGCAGGTGCCACAGCCGGTTTCGAGCCACTGTTGGGCGAAGAGAGCAAAGTCGAAGAGGTCTGTATCTGTGTCAAAATCCAGTTGGCCGAGCGAGACGGGGCGTAGGAGCGCTATACCAATGGCATCTTCGCCGCGGCCACAGTAGAAAAGATATAACCTGCCGTCGGCGTCCTCGAAGACGTATGGGTCTCGCAGTTGGTTGACGTTTTCCGGTGCGGTGCTGCCTTGTGAGTTGGCGGGGGTGATGTCGCCGCCTTCCCAGTGGAGCTTGGCCTGGAGGATTTCTCTGGGTGGGAAGCTTGGGTCCCAGGCCAGGTAGTCGCCAGCGTTGAGGTTGATTGTTGACATCATAATTCGTTCGGGACAGTCGCCGATGCGGGAATAAAATACCTGGAGTGTGTCTTTGACTAATCGCAGTGTTGAGTGACGGATGCGAAGGGGTTTGTCGGGGACGTCTGCGAAGTTGGCATCATCAATATCGTTCTGGAAGGGACTGTCAGGGCGTTGAGCCCAGAGGTCGTTTTTGAAATCAAAGCCAAGCGGCGGTTTCCAGGGGTTGTTCGGGTCCATCGCCTTGAAGAGATAGCCGCTGTTCGAGGTGGCGTAGAGACTGCCCTTGTAGCTGAAGCCGCGGAAATAGAATCGGCCAAGGATTACAGGCTCGATGCCATTGCGGAAACTTAGGCCGTCGGGCGAGGTGGCGACAAGGGCTTTCTGGCCTTTGCTTGTGCCATTGACTTTGACCTCGCCGGCGTGGAAGAACATTATGATTCGCTGATTCATATTGTCCACAAATACGTCAGGTGAGGCGATATGGTTGTAAAGGGTGATGCCGTTTGTGAGCGTTATTTTATCATCGCTGCCGAGGTCGAGGACACCGCGGCTGCCTACGGGGACATCAGAGCCAACGCGATAGAGGTGCCAGGGGCCTTCGATTTGTGCCGCCCAGACAAGGCGGATGTAGTCGCCTCCGTGGTGGGCGAAATACATATAGTAAACGGCATTGGGGTCGGCACGGTTTTCAGGGAGGATCCAGTCGGGAATTCGGATTACGGATGGGCCATTGATGTTATTGCCTTCATTATCGGCGGCGCCAAGGGCGTCAAACATTGCTTCAGTAATGAGGGGCTGATTGTTGTTTAGCCGCGTGATGATGAAGGTTTGGGATTCTGCGGTGTCTGCTTTTAGGGTGCTTGCCAAAAAAAATAGAGCCGATAAAGAAAATGCTGTTATCAGCGTCATATTCGGCTTTGTTTCTCCGGCTTGATTCATATCAACGGTTTTGTTTAGCTGCATCGTTTGGCACTTTGTGTTTTCAAAGAAGTCTATTATACCAGGTTCTGACTATTTTGCGGCATCACGTGCTTTACTGCTGAAGCCGGCAGGCGGGGTCAAATGGATTGCCGCATTTTAACCAGTCCTCGATTAAAAGAGCAATATCCAGGAAGTCAACATAGCAGTCGCCGTTCAGGTCGCCTGTGAGCATCTTTTGGCACTGGAATATTGTAAAGACACTATCGCTGATGTCAGAAATTTGCAGATTGTTTGCGTCGCTGATGCGGATGAGGCACTGGTTTGAGTCAGCCGGAGGTAAGTCCCATTCGTAGTAGCCGATGTTGGAGCAGGATGCAATGTCTTGCCAGTTCCGGCCATTATTGAGCGAATATTCGATTTTGATATTGTCTATTTGTGCACCCTCGGTGATTTTCCACGCAATTGTGTATGTGTTTGTGGCGGCAAGGTCCTCGCCACCGTTTGGGTATAGTATAATTGGCTTTGGGGTTACGGTGTAGCTGAAGGTCTCGTTGGCGACATATACGCCGTTGGCGTCGAGGTCGTTGGAGCTGCGTTGCATCCAGGTTAATGTAACATCAAGGTCATTGACCTCGGCGAGGACATAGCCGTGTCGTTCTGCGTGGTGCAACTGCGTTATAGTGTAGATGCTATTGTTGCCGGAGTAGGGGGGCGACCAGTGATAGAGGCGGGCGCCTGCGGTTCCAATGATATATTGATGAATGTCGTTGTTGGCATTGCCGTCACCATTGTCAACGCGTGCGTGGTCGTAGAAATGGTCGTGGCCGCAAAAATAGGTTCGTGCACCAGCGTTTGTTATGCTTAGCCAGAGGGCATCGCGATTGGCCGGGAAATCATCGAGACAATCTGGGTGGTATGTCCGGAAAGCAGGTTCGTGAGCGGCGACAAAGATGTGGGGTTTAGTGTTTGCCGCCAATTGGGAGTCAAGCCAGCTCTGATTTATCTTGTGGTCAAGTTTGTGAGCGGTGCCGGCATAGGCATCGAGCGCGACGATGAGGGCGTTTTTGTGCGTTACAGAATATGTCATATATTTTTCGAGTGGCGGACCGTTGCCGGGAAGCTTCTGGTCGGCATAGGAGTCGCTGCCAAATACCTTGAGCCAGCGGATTGCGAAATTGTTGTTGGGGTCGGGAGGATTATTGGGGTCGCTGTGCCAGACGTCGAGGAGCTCGTGGTTTCCACGGCAGACATAAATGGGAGTATTATTGTCGTAAATTGGCCGCATCGTCTGAACCCAGGCATTTAATTGGGTTTCAAATTCGCTTGGAGTGCCTCCGACGCCGTAAACGAGGTCGCCTGCGAATAGGACGAAATCGACGTTGTGATTTCTAATTTCGCTGACCAGCTCCTTGAGGATAGTCAGGTTGATGCCGCCGGTGTATCCGCGGCTGTCGGATGTAAAAATGAATTTCCAGGTTGTTTGTGCTTGACTTTCAATGGAGGGCACCACTGCCAGGAGGCCGATTGCGACAATATGAGCTATTATGTTATGTTTGGTTTTCATTGGAAGGTGAATTTTTTGCGTGGTGACAGCATCATTTCACGATACGGGCTATTGCAGGTCACTTTCCTGTTGTATTCGCCAGTCGGCTTTGGTGTTTGTATGGCTTACGAGGATTTGGGCATCATTTGCATCGATTGCACCATCGGCGTTGATGTCGCCAAATGTATAACTTTCCGGGGACTGCTGGCTATTAGCGAGGTTTTTAACCAGAATCGCAAAGTCCTGTTCGTTGACCAGGCCGTCGGTGTTCAGGTCATACCAAAGGATGCTATCGTTTTGCTGGCTGCTACTGACGTTCCAGGCAAGACCATATCGCTGGGCCGGAGCGGATTGGCTCTGGTTGTCGGAATTGCTAAACGTAATAACAATTTCATACTCAGTATAATTGGGGTCTGTTCGACAGTAGATGTGCTCAACATTGTCGAGCGGGCTGTCACTGTAGTCCAAGAGGTAGCCGTTGTTGGGGTCATTTTGGTTGATGGCCCAGAGTTCCAGGCGAAGGTTATCGTCTAAGTCGGCTCTTGGTTCAAAAGGATAGGTGGTGTTGTAGTGTTTGTTCCAGGCGAGTGTAATTGTAATAATTTTATCGGCTGGGTCAGCAAGGGTGATTCTATAGACGTTATCTGTCGTCTGGTTTTTGTCAAGCAAGTTATTGTCCCAGCCGGTCGGGCGGACGTTGCCCGGCTTATTTTGGCCTGAGATAAGTAGCCGATAAGCACCAAGAGCGTTGAGCATACCCGCACCCTGGACGTAATCGAGCGGTGCAAAGTGGTCATCATCTTTTGTGAGTCGGCCTTTATGCCAGAAGGACAGTTTGGTTGCGGAGGATAGCAAAATGGCTTTGATTACGCAGTTTCCGCCGATAGGGGAGATAGCCGTTTTAAGGTCCGGGTTTTGTTTTGCCTTCTGAACGAGCAGTCCGGCAGCCCCTGCGACTACAGGCGTTGAAAAGCTGGACCAATTACCGGTTGGCTCATAGCGTTTGGGGTCTGTTGCGCTTGCGGCGAGGCAATTGCCGGCGGCAACGATGTCGGGCTTGCATCGCCCATTTCCGGTTGGGCCTGAACTTGAATATTCAGGATAGGCAAGAGCGAAGTGGGCAAGAGTTGTTGCAAGGTCTTCGGTGTTAACGGAATTGACTACGCCGACGCCAATGATGTTTGCGGCTGCGCCCGGATAGAGAGGCGGGTCATAGGCGTTAGAGCCGTTGCCTATGCTGGCGACGACAATGAGGCCGTAATGCTCTGCCAGTGATTCGATACCTCTTGTCCACCAGTCTTCAAACTGCGTGCCGAAACTGGCGGAGATAACGTCTGCGTCAGGAGGGGATTGTGGGAAGACGTTATTGATTAAAAAGTGCCAGAATTCATAGACATCCGCTTTTGCAGCAGGAGCTGCGCCCTGGTAGTAGAATTGTCCGAGGTCTGGATTGAATGCGTCAGGGTCATCTCCAAAGAGTATTGAGCAAATAGCAGTTGAATGCGGCGAGATGCCCGGCGTTTGTAGAAGCTGGTTGTGAAAACTCAATTGAGCGGTGCGTAAGCAGCTATGGGCGATGTTGGGCTGGTAATCATTTTGTGGCTGGCCATCAATATAAGTGATGCTTCGGGAAATAATAGCGAATTTGATGCCTGCACCTGTCAGGTCGGGAGCTCCCTGTCTTAAGGCGTAGATACCGGCATAGCTAAGCCCCTGGGGCTGAATCGCTGTGGCGGAAGGCAATGCCTGTGCGGCAGCAGTAAAGAGTATCAGTGGTGCTGCCAGCGTGATTATCAGCCAGAGCCAAAGCGTTTTCTTGGCAGTTCGTAACATTTCTACACTCCGTAGAGGGTGGTGCATCAAAGCAGGGGAGGTTGTTACCAGAACATGCCAGGGTCCTTAGGTTGCAAACACTACCTCCAAATCCTTTCCAGCATGATACCAGAAATGGGTTTGGTTTTCAAGTGAAATCTTGCAAATGTTATCGCTACATAGCGATTTTTAGTGCTGAAAAGGGGGTTGGCGAAAAGTTAAAGAAGAATGCTTGCCTTTATCGGTCTGGAGTGATATATTCTGACGTGGAAATGGCTTATTTTGTAGAAATTTTGGCGTAAATATGAGAGTGATTCTGAATTCTATACAGATTAAGCAAACGCTGAAAGAGCTGTCAGAGCGGATTGTTTCTGATACGCCTTCGGATGTGGATATTGCTGTAATTGGCATTCGCAGCCGGGGCGAGATATTAGCACAGAGATTGTCCAAGCAATTATCACAGGCGCTTGACAAGGATATTCCCTGTGGGACATTGGATATAACACTCTATCGGGATGACCTAAATTCTCCGAAGGGCGATACCCAGCCGCAGGTTCGGACGACAGAAATCGGCTTCGATGTGGATGGTAAGGTGATTATTCTGGTTGATGATGTTCTATACACAGGGCGGTCTGCGCGGGCGGCAATGGATGCGCTTGTTGACCTGGGCAGGCCAAAGGCAATAAAACTGGCTGTCCTCGTTGATAGAGTCGGCAGAGAGCTGCCTATTCAGGCGGATTATGCCGGCTACAAGGCGGCAGTTGCTCCAGGCAGGTTAGTGCAGGTAAATCTCGTCGAATCGGATGGGAAAGATGAAGTGGTGATTGAATAAAGGTAAAAAACTTAAAAGGCAAAAGTTAAAATTGAGGCAGGAATTTCAAGAAATACTATATCGGAAATAGAATCGACTTCACGTTTTAATTTTATGACAACGGCAAGGAAAGCGAAAGATTTTAAGTGGGAACGGAAGCATCTGCTGGGGCTGCGGGAGCTAAGTGCGGATGAGATTACCTATATTCTTGACACGGCTGCGGGTTTTGAACAGATAAGCACGAGGTCTATCAAAAAGGCGCCGCCTTTACGCGGTAAGGTTGTGGTAAATTTGTTTTTCGAGGACAGCACACGGACACGTAATAGTTTTGCACTTGCAGCAAACCGCCTTAGCGCCGATGTTGTAGAGTTCACTCAGAAGACCAGCTCGGTCAGCAAGGGCGAGACGCTTTTGGATACGGCCAGGAACTTAGAGGCGATGGGGATTGATATTATTGTGATACGGCACAGCGCCGGCGGTGCGCCAAAACTTTTGAGCAGGTATATCGATGCGTGCGTGGTCAACGCCGGTGACGGGTTCTGCGAGCATCCGACACAGGGTCTTTTGGACGTTTATACGATTCGCAAGATAAAAGGGAGCTTAGAGGGTTTGAAGATAGCGATTGTTGGTGACATTGCGCACTCTCGCGTCGCCCGAAGTGATATGTGGGCGATGACAAAACTTGGTGCCGAGGTCATATTTGTCGGGCCGCCGACATTGATGCCTTCGCAGGTAAGCCGGCTACCGGTTAAGGTGAGCTATTCGCTCGACGAGGTCATCGAGAAGGTGGATGTGATTAATATGCTGCGGATTCAGTTCGAGCGGATGGGCGGAAATCCGTTCCCTTCGATACGGGAATATTCGCACTATTTTGGGCTGACGGTCGAGCGAATGAAAAGGGCAAAGCCGGATATTTTGGTTATGCACCCAGGACCGATTAATAGGGGCCTGGAGATGGAGAGCGAGGTGGCAGACGGGCGAAATAGCGTTATATTAGAGCAGGTAACAAACGGGCTGGCTGTAAGAATGGCAGTGCTGTTTTTAGTGAACCAGGCAGCGGCGCAGAAAAGATGATTGTTGATAATTGATTATTTTAAGATGGATTCAGAACTTATTATAAAAAATGGACGGGTGATAGATCCTGCGAACGGAATTGACAAAAAATGTGATGTGATTATTGTCGATGGTAAAATCGCAGAGATAGGTGGTGTTCCTCCGCAGGCAGAGAAAAATGTGCAGAGAGTCATTGATGCAACAGGTAAGCTTGTTGTGCCGGGATTGATTGATATTCACGTTCATTTTCGTGAGCCGGGTGATGAAGAAGAGGAAACAATAGCGAGCGGCTCGGCAGCAGCGGTGGCAGGAGGATGGACGTCGGTTGTGTGCATGCCGAATACGAGGCCGCCTATTGAGGATGAGACCGATGTGGAATATGTTCATCGCAAGGCCCGGAAGGCCAGAAAGACACACGTCTATACGATGGGTGCGATAACAAAGGGGCAGGAGGGAGCCGAGCTTGCTGAGATGGGATTTATGGCTGAGGCGGGAGCGGTCGGGTTCACGGATGACGGCAACGGTGTGCAGAATCCAGCGGTTATGCTGCGGGCGTTGAAATACGCCGCAATGTTCAATGTGGTGATAGCCCAGCACTGTCAGGATGACGCGTTTGCCGGCAATGGTGTGATGAACGCCGGCTACTATTCGACGATACTGGGTCTGCCGGGGATGGATGCGCTGGCTGAAGAGGCAATGCTTTGGCGGGATATTCAATTAGTTAAAAAAACGCACGTTCGCTACCACGCGCAGCATATATCGACGGCTGGGTCAGTTGAGCTAATCAGGGCAGCCAAGAAAGAGTCGCTGCCGATTACCTGTGAGGTAACGCCTCATCATTTGCTTTTAACGGAGGAATGCTGTGGCGAATACGATACCAACTATAAGGTCAATCCGCCTTTGCGCACGGCAAAAGATGTTGAGGCGCTCAAGGGAGCGATTGCCGAAGGGCTGGTCGATGCCTTGGTGACAGACCACGCCCCGCACCTGCAGAGCGAAAAGGAGCTGGAGTTTTTGGCGGCGCCATTCGGGATTGTCAGTTTAGAATGTGCTCTGGCACTTTTCGTCA
>CAZKOQ010000137.1:0-8364 GCA_964554425.1 uncultured Pirellulales bacterium
TTTCCCATTTCAGGTTTTTCGCAGAAGCTAATACCGCATCGCAGACATACTGCGTCTGGAGCGCCTCCCGGAAGGTCGGCGAGGTTGGTTTGCCCTTTGCGAGATTCTCCAAAAAGTCTGCTGTCTGATGCACGAACGTATGCTCATAACCAATCTGCAGCCCCGGCACCCACCACTTGCCCATATACGGCATATCCGCATCCGTTACGTGGATGCTCCGCCAGCCGCGAACAATCGACTCATCCCGATGGTCGAAGTAATTGAGCCGATGCAGGTCGTGCAGGTCCCACCCAATCGAGGCGTGCTCGCCATTTATCTCGAACGTATAAAGCGCCTTGTGCCCCCGTGCATACCTCGTTGACTCGAAGTTTCCCAGCGAGCCGTTTTCAAACCGGCAGAAGAACGTGCACGCATCGTCTATCCCCACCGGCTCGACCTTGCCTGTTTCAACATTCATCCGCTCTTTTATGAACGTCTCTGTCATCGCACAGAGGGTTGTAATAGGCCCATTGTGCCACATAGCTGTGTCGATGCAGTGCGCCAGCAGGTCACCTGTCACTCCCGAGCCGGCGGCCTTGACATCCAGCCGCCACGTCGCCATCCCCCCTTGCGGCACTTTCGCTGAGATGGTCCAGTCCTGCAGGAAATTCGCCCGATAGTGGAATATCTTCCCCAGCCGACCCTGGTCGATAAGCTGCTTGGCCAGCGTCACCGCCGGAACTCTTCGATAGTTAAATGACACTAAGTTCGCCACGCCTGCCTTTTCGACGGCATCGACCATTTCCTTACCCTGCGCACCGTTGAGTGCCAGCGGCTTCTCACAAACAATGGCCTTGCCCGCCTTTGCAGCAGCAATGGCAATCTCCGCGTGGACATTGTTCGGGACGCAGATGTCCACCACATCTATTGTCTTATCCTCAATGACCTTATGCCAGTCGGTCGTGTGCGATTTGTAACCCCACTGATCTGCAAAGGCCTTGGCCTTGTCCGCCTCCAGCCCGCAAATAACTTGCAGCACCGGCTCATAAGGCACATCAAAGAAATTGACGACCCTACGGTATGCGTTCGAGTGCGTCCGCCCCATAAATCCGTAGCCGATAATCCCGATATTCAGTTTCTTCTTCATAATAATCGCTCCTATTACATAAGCCCTGCAAAACACACTATTTGGAAACCATCTTTTAACTGTCACCCTGAGCGAAGCGAAGGGTCTGGCGTGCGGAGGCCAGATGCTTCACCTTCGGTTCAGCATGACAGCCTATCAACGCACATGCAACAGAGCACTACCCTTATCCATACTTCTTATTGAGCTTATCCACCGCCTTTTTACTGTCGGCGGTAACTGCCCACGCATCCGGCCAGAAGCACAAATCTATCGTCCACCAATCCACATCATTTTTCGCAAGCTCCGGCAGCAGCTCATCGAAGTTTATCTTGCCCTTGCCAAACGGCGCGTGCGTGGACGTCTCATTACCGTGCAGCGTGCCGTCAGAGTCAATAAGATGAATATGGTTGATTTTCCCTTGCAGCTTTCTCGCCAATTCCAATACGCCGCCCGGCAATGTCTCCTTTCTGCCCGGCTGTCTGGCGCCAACGGCAGCAACCATATAGCCGTGACAAGCGTCAAACAATACCCCAAAATTGTCATCATCAACTTCATCCACAATCCGCAAAACATCGGACGGCTTATTGAATGCAAAACCCGGCTCGAACTCCCATGTAACTCGCACCCCCTTGTCCGCCGCCTCAGCAGCACAGACCTTCCAGGTCCTAACTGCCCGCTTCCTCGCTGTGTCGGCATCAACCGTGTCAAAAATTGTCGGCGGTGAAATTGCATCCACCCGAATAGTCGGAATCCCAAGGTCAACACAGAACTGCAGATTCTTACGGAAACAGTCCAGATAAGCCGAATTGTCATCGGTGTCGAGAAGGTGCTGCTTCCACAAATCCGCCGCCAGACCCGACCAGCCAAGCCCTAATTTTGCTAACTGCTTCTTGCACGCATCACGATGCTCTTTCTTTGGCATATTGTCGGGATTCGGATGTGGCGGAAAGCCGCCCAACTCCACGCCGTCAAAACCTATTTCCTTCAACTTCTTGATGACTTCCTCCCAGGGCACGGGATTGCTCGCGTAAGGACCAATTGTATATGCCCACGAGCCGATTGATATCTTCTTCATAGCTCACTCCTTGATTTAGAATCTGATTTTTCTGCCAGATTTACAAGCCTAACTTAAATCAATTTTTTATCAAAAGGAATTCTGAACAGAACACTATAACATTTTGCAGTTATTCGGGAAGAATACAAGAGGATTTTTGAACATTTCCCGCTATGATATGCCTTTCACCCGTGGCGCTTCAATGTTAGCAACCTCTCCGCTCCCCAGCAAGAACCCCAAATTCAACTGTGAAACCGGCAATTCCGACCAGACACCGCAAACAAAAGCGACACCTTCAGAAATAGCAGCGACCAGATAATTTCACCGCAAATAAGCGTGCCCCTCCTGGCCGGTCGTCTCCAAAACGGTTTGCCATAAATGACCGTTCGGGTCAACTTTCTTGCGCTTCAGAATCGCAAGTGATATCGGAATATGAACAAAATACTGGTTCCAGTAGCTTATCACCATATTTGTTCGACCGGACATCCCCGCGTGCACCGCATCCTGCCCCAGCATCAGGCAAAACGCCGAATCGTTCGAGTCCGCAGGCAAGCTGCGAATCATATAACTTGGGTCAATATATTTTAACGAAATCGGCTTGCCTTTTTCCTTAAAATATTCTGCGATTCTATCTCTCAAGAAAATGCCTATATCCTCCCGCATAATATTTCCGGAAGCATCTGTCACGTGCGTCTTGCCATTCTCAATCGCCTCTCCCACACCCTCCGCCACCACAATCACCGCGTGGTGCTTTTTGTCAAGCCGTCTCTCAAGTGCACGCAAGAACCCGTTCTCCCCCTCTAAAACAAGCGGCACCTCCGGAATAAAGCAGAAATTGACATCGCTATTTGCAAGCGTAGCGCGGGCCGCGATAAAACCCGATTCCCTGCCCATCAGTTTTACCAATCCAACGCCATTCCAGGCCCCTTTTGCTTCCGCGTGCGCAGTGAGTATTGCCACCCGCGTCGCCTCAACAGCCGTTGAGAAGCCGAAAGATTGCTCTATCCCGCAGATGTCGTTGTCGATTGTCTTTGGAACCCCAATTACCGATATTTCCAGTCCTCTTCTCTTTACCGCTTCGATTATCCGGCACGCACCCTTTAGCGTCCCATCACCGCCAATGACAAATAACAATCTAATCTCTCTTTTCTCTAAATTGTCAACTATATCTTCCGGGTCCTGTGGCCCGCGAGAGCTCGACAAGATGTCCCCACCTTTTAAATGAATCTCATCCACGACCTGTGGCGTCAAAACAATAGGCGGTTCGGGCGCTTTCGATGACAAGCCCGCGTATCCATACCGAAAGCCCAGGACCCCCTTGACATCATATTGCCAGATAAGACTCAACGTTATGGTCCTTATCACGTCATTTAATCCGGGACAAAGCCCTCCGCAGGTAACTATCCCGCAGTTTAGTTTCCTGGGCTCAAAAAAAATCTTGCGCCGCGGCCCAGCCACCTCCAATACAGGAAGCTCTCTGCCACGACTTCTATATTCATTCGAGGTTTCAGAATCCGTGAGCAAAAGAATCTTCTCGCCGTCGTCAACAAACCGACTTCTGCTTTGCATTAAAGGGGAATCTATCGTCGCCGGACCCAGCCGTTCAATATTCAAATCAGGCATTTCCTCCGGCTTTACGCAATAAGCATCCATAAAAACCTTTCTATTTATTGCACAAAATACTCTTTATACCTGCCGAAATAATACGCCTTTTCGGACCGGAAAACTCAACTTATCCAGAGGATTAGTTCCATATTTCTTTTCATCCTCATCGCTCCATCCATCGTTATCATCATCAAGGTCTGCATTGTCGCCTACGCCATCGCCATCTGTGTCCTGCCATTCGTTCCCATCAAGCGGAAAAACATCCCACGGAATCGAATTTGCCCTGTCAATGCCGTCACCATCGAGGTCTAATTCGTTACAATCGGCAATGCCATTTTTATTTTCATCGTCTCCAACGCCGTCGCCATCATCGTCGGCATCAAGATTATCTCCGATTAAGTCCTTATCTTTATCCTGCCATTCACCGGGCTCCAACGGGAAAGCATCTTCCCTGTCAGGAACACCATCCTCATCATTGTCGGGGTCGAGATTATTTGGCTTGCCGTCTTTGTCAATATCAGGCGGACCATCCTGCGTAATAAGAAGGGCAAGGTCCACGGTAAATTCCGGAGCTTCAAACGTATTTGTCCCTGCTGCGGCATCAATAATTTTAAGAATAGCAGCGCTCTCAGGCGAATACCAATACCCCTTTGCAGCTTTAGGCACATCCAGTGTAACTTTAACACCCCGCACTGGTTCAGTATGGTTACCGAAATGATGCAGATAAACGCCGGCCCGTTCCTTTGAAGCCAGGGCATAGGCGCGAACAGTGTGCGGCTGCGAGACCTTTACCTCAATCACACGAACATCCTTGTCCAGCCGGTATGCAAAATCCTGCATAGCCCTTACATAAGAGCGCTCCATAGGGCCAAGCCAGATATTCATATTGTGGCCGTCTCTTGCATAGCTGGTATTCCAGAAGATAAAAGCAATCTCGCTAAACAAGGCCGTCCAATTCCGGATACGCATACGCACAGCCGAACGCTCATCCCACACACCTCCTACCCCGGGCGGAGCTTGCTTTCTGTCAATATGATTGCCCTGCTCACCAACGATAACCGGCTTATTATATTTCTTCCAATCCCTCGCTCTCGAAGCAGTCACGATGTCGGATTCAAGCTCATTCTCCCGCTGATACCAATGCGGGGCGCTAATTTCGATGCCTGTAAGTTCGGGCCGTTCCCAGCTCGTGGTGATAGGATGATGATACGGGTCTATCGATTTCAGATAAACCGACGTAATTTCATACCACCGGTCATTGGCCTTTTGCTCATTAAGAAATTCCCAGAAATCCACATAAGCACCCCAGCGGTCAACGCTGTATTTGATAAATCTTTTGACCTTCGACATATTCGCCTCATCCGTGGCTTCGTTGAAAACCTCCCGAAAACCAAAAATCCCATAAAATATGCGCAATCCATACTTTCGGGCACAGCAAAGCATCTCATCAGTCATAATGCCCTCCTGGACAAGGTAATGGTCCAGGTCGTTAAAGAGCTGGTAAGAACAATTCTGCTGTGAGAAGCGAAATAAATTGAATCCGCATCGTGAAAAATACCGGAAGCAAACGTCGGCATTCTGCGGGTTACTGGATGGTCCTCGCACGAACATCGGGCCAGCCGGCAGCACCGGCGGGTCTTTTAAGTCCGTGCGGAAAGGTCCTTCCATAGAAAACTCATCCAGCACCGAGCCATTCTTGGAGTTATCGCCCCAGCAATCCTGTAGTCCTATGGGAAAATATGGACTACCATCATCAAAAACAAATCGAAAGGGATTCGCAGGATGAATCCGGACAAATCCGGGATTGGCTATGCGCCCTTTCACGCAGGCAAAGCTGCCTTCGCCGGCTGCTTTTTGTCCCGTCGCATCTGCAAAAACGAAATTGTATTTCCATTTGCCTGTCTCCGAAGGTGCGAATCGTGCCTTCCACACATTCTCCTTGCCAAAGCTATGTCCTGCTTGACCTTGTTGCCCCCTATCGGCATGAATCCTCGGCAAACCAAATTCATCTTCAGATGAAAAACCATAGTAAAATCCGCCCACGCGTATCCGCTCCTTTGAGGGAGAAGTAAAAACAACGTCGATAAGGACATCAAAAAAAGGATTTGCATACTCGTTTTTATGTTTGAAGGTAATCTCAAAAACTTCGTATAGCGGCACAGTATTTGTGTTCTGAGTGCATTGTAAGCCAACAAGCAACCCCTCAGACCTGGATGTTCCGTCCCGCTGTGAAGAATGACATTGAGTGCACACAAGCATCACACAAATAACGACAAACACAATCATAAGACGCCCAGACATTGCTCGCTCCCGAAAGGTCACAGCATATTTCGTTACTTCATAATCCGGTTTCCAAAAAAAATAGTCTCAGCAAACATCCAACTAAATCGCCGGTGCTGACTCAAAGACATCTACCAATATATCCGCCACACTAAGATAACGCCAATTACAATTAAATTCCACCAAAACCGATATGACCATTCTAAGATTGACGTAATGGATGACTATAAGTAAATTAACGACCAAAATGGTATTGGCTTAAGTTATATTTCCAATGAGGCGCAAAAATCCTCTATAAAAACAACTTTCAATAAGGAGACCTTTATGCGAAATAGTATTGTAGCATCCATTCTGGCTATCTCATTTGCGCTGGCAATTGCCGCCCCTCAAGACCAAGAATTTCCGGCAGAAAGATTCCAGAATTTAATTAACAATATGGTCGAAGCCATCAACAACGCCGACTACCCCGGCATCCAGCGTGACTATGGCAAGGTAATGCTCGACGCATTTCCACTGGAAAAATCAACGGCTTTTTTCAAGGACTTATCCACCCAATACGGCAAAATCCAAAAAGTCGATTCCCCACGACTGGTTCCCCCCGACCAGGCAATCTTCCCTGCTCATTGCGAGCGGGGCATGCTGGACATTAAGATAGTCCTCGACAATCAAGACAAAATAATCGGCCTGTGGTTTCTACCGCACACCCCAGCAATACCTGTCCCCGACAATCACCAGACAAAGCTCGACCTCCCCTTTAGGGGACAGTGGCTTGTCTTCTGGGGCGGTGACACTAAGGAACTCAACCAGCCTCACGATACCACCAATCAAAGATTTGCATTCGATTTTCATGGCGCCGATGACAAAGGTAAAACACGCAAAGAAGAAGGCAAACTAAATGAAGATTATTTTGCATTCGGCAGAGAAATCCTTGCCCCCGCAGATGGAATCGTAACAGATGTCATTAACGGCGTCAGAGACAATATTCCCGGCTCTATGAATCCATACTCTGCGCTGGGCAACGCCGTATTTATTCAACACCGGGAGAACGAGGTTTCGGTTCTCGCCCATTTGAAACTTGACAGTATCAAGGTAAAGGTCGGCGACAAAATAAAAAGAGGACAGCTACTCGGCCTCTGCGGAAATTCCGGCAATTCCTCCGAGCCACACCTGCACTATCATTTGCAAAATACCCCCATAATTCAGGATGGCACAGGAATTAAGTGCTACTTCCAGAATATAAACATAATAACTAATGGCAAAAAAGAGCCAAAGACAAACTACTCGCCGGTAAAAGGCGAAATCATCCTTGCACAGTAGCTCTCTTCAGTATGCCACAATATCAGTTATTTAGCCCCAAATTTATATTTCTTTGGTGGTCTCTCGTATCCGGCTCAATCCTTCTCTTTCTGCAATGGTTGCTCAAGCTGTTCGGCAGTAGCCTTCAAATGCTCCTGTACCTCTTTCAGCCGTTCCATCGGTTGTGCCATCTCCTCGCTTGCTTCGGGTGATACCTTCTGCCCTTCGTCTATCACATACGGGGTCACAAACACTATCAGCTCGTTGTTGCTTTGCTCTACTTCGTTATGGCGGAAAAGCCAGCCCGCCAGAGGTATATCCCCTAACAGGGGCAGTTTCCGCTCGATTTTACTATCCTCCTGGAAAAGGATACCGCCGAGCATAACCGTCTCTCCATTCTGCACTATCATGTTGGTTGTTGTCTCCATCTCGGTTCTCTTGGGCTGTAGGTTCACCTGTTCGCTCGTAAGCTGCGATAGGATGATATTCAGAACCATGTCAACGTTCTTTTCCGGAGTAATCCTCGGCCGGACCCGCAGCGTCATGCCCACCCTGTTGAACTCATAACTCGACGTGGTCATACCAGTGGTGCCCGATACCGACGCTGCTGTCTGGAGTGCAACGTTGTCTCCTTTGAAGAAAATTGCCTCTCCGTTATCCTTTGTCCACAGCGTCTGTTGGTTAAGTATTTTCGCATTGACTTTCTTGACCAGGAAATCAATTAGGGCAGTGATGCTTGCTGTCGTAGTAATTTCGCCCCGGTTTCCTACATTCAGGGTTCCACCCGTCAGTGATGCCCCATGACTTTCAAGAAGCTTAAGTGTGTTAAGGGCGGTCATCGAATTCTCCTCCAGATTTCCAAACGCGCTGGGATTAGAGGCCAGTTGCAGACCAAGGGAAGTAACATCGCTGTGTTTCACCTCGATAATCACGGCTTTTACCATCACCTGCTTACCCGGTATATCGAGTTCCTGAACCAGTGCTTCTATATTCGGCATAAACTCCGGCGGAGCAAGCACAAGAA
>CAZKOQ010000138.1:0-8347 GCA_964554425.1 uncultured Pirellulales bacterium
CTCCCCTGGAAAGTTGCTGGATTTCTTGAGCAGATAAAGCCCGATTATAAATGCAAACTTCATCTATCTGGCCTAAGAAGTAATCGCTGTAAGAATTTGTATGGCCAATTGTCAATGCCTTGGTGCTGTTCGCAAAATCTGTGGTGATGGTCGAAGTATCCGTACCTGCTAATACTCCATCTATATAGAACCTTGTCTTTTGGTGAACATCATGCGTAACAGCCACGTGAACCCATCGGTCTTTAGGAACCAACGAATTGCTGTAAACATCATGCCAATGCAATCCATCATAAACTATCCCGAAGCGCAACTTGCCCTCGTAAGTTGGGTCAAATCTGGTTACTATTGCAAATACATAATTTCCATTGTCTCGGTCATAAGTCAGCGTTTTAGAAACTATGCCAAAATAACACGCGGAGTGAAACGGGCAGACGTAGGTTGATATATTCACCCAGGCTGCAATAGTAATCTCCTGTGTTGATGTCGGGTCGAGAGCGTCATTGTCAGGCACTTCAACATAATCATTCTCTCCATCGAAGTTTAATGCGTTACCGATTTCGCCAGCCGTCCATTGGGCACCATAGATAGTCCCATCATTATTGCCGGCTGAATCATGGGCAATATTGCCGCTGCCTTCATCAAAATTCCAGTAGGCAACTAAGCCTCGACCCGGCTGTGGCTCAATAGCGCTGTGGACCCAACTATATCGTGCCTCGCAGCCGAATAGGTCGCTATCGCTGTTTTCCCAGAAGATACAGTTGCTTACATCCGGCTCTGAGCCGGCGTAGGCCTCGATGCCATACTTATTATCCACAATGTTCAAATTCTTTATGGTGGGAGAACTGCCGGCGATAAAGATGCCCATAAAGCTATTTCTGACAACGAAGTTTTTCAGGATGCTTCTTGGGCCTTCACCATTATAGAAAGAGACGGCGAAATCGCCCGGGTTTTCTATAATGGGTATGCCGGCTTTTGTCGCCACACCCTGAATAGTTATCGCCTTACCCTTGAAATCGACTTCTTCCTGATAGACGCTTGGATAAACAAGCACTTTGAAACCGTTTCTCGCCGAATCGGTGCCCTTTTGAATAGTTGCAAAAGCGGTTCTTCTCGTTAAGCCGTTATTGTTATCGTTGCCGTTGACCGCATCGACGTGATAGACAGGATGCGCTTCAGGAATTGTACCCATAGCCGGCATATCCTCATCCTTAGGGCTATTGGTGACATTTACAGGGGAGAAAACATCAACAGGTGAATACCAGATATCAAGATTGCCAGTTCTATCTGACGTAAATAAAATAAACTGACCATCCGGTGACCAGCAGGCGGCTCCTTCATCAGAGTCAGGCCAGGCAACAGTGAAATTGTATGGATTCGAGCCATCTGCATTCATAATCAAAATGTCGCGCTTGTCGCCGGTGCGATTGCGGTCGCGAAAATCGACGGCAAGTCTTCTGCCATTAGGCGACCAAGCTGCCCGAATGAACGCCTGGCCTGGGGTGTGGTGTGTGATTTGAATAGATTGGCCTGCCGCACAGTCATACAAAAATAGGTCGCTTTCATAGGTTCGACCCCAGTTAGAGTAGAGTATTTTGTCCCCCAGTGGCCACCACTCTGGAAACGAACCATCGACTGGCAGCCGTCTCAGGCCTGTGCCATCTGTGTTTATAATATAAAGGGCTGTTCCGTCTGAACCACAAAACGCAATCTGCGACCCATCGGGCGAAAAACTTGGTTCAACCATGTCACCGCTGCCGTTGGTTACCCGTCGGAAGCCGGAACCGTCAGGTCTAACGATATAGATTTGTGAGTTTAATCCAGGGCCTCCGGAGAAAGTAAGCCACAAGCCATCCCGCGACCATTGGGGCGCATGCACAATGTCCAACGGAGGCAAAGGAACCTGCTGACGTGAACTACCGTCAGCATTCATTACATAGATTTTCTGCTCCGAAGGCGAAACAAATGCGATTCTTCCCTTCAAATCACCCTGCGGCCCATCAGCAAGAGCAGAAAAAATGACGTTGTCAAATTTGCCGAAGGACTGATGGCCCGGACATTGAAAGTGGCCACTTCTGACGTTGGAAGAGCCGAGGCAACCCATATCTGTGGCAAACGGCCCGACATTAGCAGCGGATAGAGTTGCAAAGTGCTCACCCGTGTCACGCACAGTTACATCTGCTTTTAACGTATGAGCGGCAGCATCATACTCCATAACTATATGATACCAGGTGTTTAGTGAAAAATACGCAGACGACCCCCCTCCATAGGTTGTCGGATTAGCCCATGCCAGGAAAGCCACCAAGCCGCGGTCCTCTGAACCAAGAATGACTTGTGCATAGTTGGCGGGCGGAGCATCTGCCTGAAGGTCATTGGCGTATAACCCGAAGCTAAGAGCAGCAGCATAGTCTATTGAATTGACTATCATATCCCACTCGAGGCGGAAGGAATCCTCTCCGCGATGAGTAACATTGCGATAGGCATAGCATCCGCCACCATTGATGTTGAACTGGTTGGCGAAAAATGTTTGGTCGGAGGAATCCCAGTAGTACCGTGAAGGTTCGTTTGTTATCCAGCCGGGGTCGGTGGAGAAATCTGTTTGATAAACCACCTGCCAGTTGTTGGCGATTGCTGGGCAGGCCGCAATCAGCATCAGCCCAGAAAGAAGGATTGTGAGAAGTGACCGGTTCATTGTCTTACCCTTTCCTTAAATGTGTAATAGAGCTGTTACGCCACAAAAATACTATGATAATTGCTCGAAGTAAGTCCGCATCTTAGTATAGATGATTTTAGCAGAAAGACGATTGATTATGCAAGCAAAATCCTGGCGAACCCTTTGGCTTTTTTGTGTGCAGGGGATTGAGAATAATGAACCAATAACCTCATTTATAGGCCCTATCCGGCACGTAAATTCTATTTAGGCAAAGATGTGCTCCTGCAATTCTCTGCCACCACAACCGGCATTTGTGAGCCGGTCCCAGCCGGCCTGCGCAAAACATCACCAATCGTTGCCGTATCCACCTCATATAGTGATAGTGCCGAGCGGTTATATTTTGAAAAAACATCCTCCGGCACAAACACCCGCAGGCCATCCACGCTCAGTCCGTCGATATTTGCCAGCGTTATGTATGAGGGCTTTTGCGCGTATGTTGTCACTCGGCGGTCTTCTGTCTCAGAGGTCTTTCCTCCTGAATGTTTTTTTCGCTTTGAGTAATCGAAACCCCTATCGACCCTCACTGTAATATTTCTCATCGCCAGGTTCTCGATTTTGCTCTTACTCATCCCCTGTATTAAAATCCCGTTGTCGCTGACTATGCCAATATCCGCAAAAGTCAAATCTCTTATCCTGCCGACGCGCGACTCATTTTGTCGCTTTTCAATATCCACAAATATTGGATAGACGGCGTTCTTTAGCGAGTCCGTAACCGCATTTGTGTCGCGTATCGTCTCAATGCTGCAATTTGAAAAATTAATCTGCTCCGCCGTCCCGCCATCCTTTATGTAAATCCCGATTCCCACTGTAGAATTTCGTATTACACAGTTGGAAACCCTGATATTGCGAAAATCGCTCTGCGACTCCGTTCCGATTTTTATCGCCGTCGCCACCGACTCAAGCGTGCAGTTTGTCACCACCGCATCCTCGCATGCCCTGCCTTCGCGCGTCTTAAACACGATACAGTCGTCCCCCGCAATGATATGGCAATTCGAGATGTGCACGCTTTTGCACGAAACAGGGTCAATCCCATCCGCATTGACACGACAGTAATTGTTAAGAATACTAACGCCGTTAATAAAAACATTTTCGCAGAACTCAAAATCAAATGTCCAGCTATCGCTATACCGCACCGTAATATCATTTATCGCCACATTCCGGCAGCGTTCAAACCGCAAAATTCCGACCCGAAATGTCGGCATTTGTTCTTTCTGGTCGGTCTTTTTCCTCATCAGCGGCTCTTCTCCTGTTCCGTAAATTGTCCCTCGTCCCTCTATTGTGATATTCTTTTCATTCTCCGCATACAAAAACCGATTTCCATTTTTGTAATCTTCCTTCTTGCCGCTTACCCACAACGTCGCCCCCGCCTCTAAAAACAAGCTCACATTACTTTTCATCCTAAGCCCTCCACAGAAGTAATCCCCGGCCGGCACATATACCGTTCCACCGCCCTGCTTATAACACTCATCAATCCCCGCCTGTATCGAAGGCCCATCATTTCCTTGCTTATTCCCACCCGCCCCAAGCTCTTTCACATTAACAATGCGCCCCCAGCAAAGCCCCTCCAGGAAAAATAGTGCCGCAAAAACCGAAATTCCCTTATTTACAGAATAAATCATAAACATTTCCATTCTCTTTTAATGACGATTGCTTACATTTACTATTCTTAATATACCCCTTTTCTTCACCAAACAATATGGGTTAGTGCTTTGCTGCTTGTTATTTGAGGATTCCACCTATAAACGCCAAGCGCACCCACATAGCCACATATCCACGAATTTTGTTGAAAAATCTCAGCCCAAAAGGCAAAATTAAGGACGAAAAGACAAAAATCAATGTCGAAAATGTTACTTATTTTTTCTATATAATGAACTACAAACAACGAACTGAACTCCATATTTTTGCCTTTTGAACTTCGGTTGGTATGGTTTTTACATTACATAGATACATATTTCGCGAGCTGTTGAAAATTTTTGTGCCTGCGGTTATCGCCCTGACCATAATTATGAGTCTGGGCAGTATTTTGCGTCCGGTTCAGGAATACGGCGTCGGCCCTCGGCAGGTGCTTCATCTTATGCTCTATTTTCTGCCGATAACGCTAACGTTCATATTGCCGATAGCCGCTTTATTCGCCGGCGCTCTGGTATATGGCCGGCTCGCCGCCGATAATGAGCTTGACGCCTGCCGGGCAAGCGGCATAAGTCTTCTGTCTCTGGTCAATCCCGGTCTAACGCTGGCTATCATCGTCGCAATTGCTAATCTGGTTCTGAGCTTCTACGTGATGCCCATATTCGTCCACTTAGCCGAAAGCTCGCTCAAGTCCGATGCAAGACAGATTCTCTTTCGCAACGTCCAGCGAAGGCCGTATTACAAACTTCCGCCCGATGGCCGCTATCTGATTTACGCCGACCACGCCGACCCCCAAACAAATACCCTCGCGGGCGTCGTCGTCACCGAGTTAAAGAATGAGCGTATCGAAAAAGTCATTACCGCCCAATCCGCCAAGATAACCTTCAACTCCACCGACCGCTCCAATGAAGTCAGGATAACGGCATATAAAACCGACCAGATGGGCACAGGTGATGATGTGTGGTTCTACACAGAGCAGCTATCAGTCTCCAGCCAGTTCGGCTCACTTTTAGGCGACCAGATAAAGTTCAAGAAAATCAACGAAATGAAATTGATAAAATCCGACCTAATGCAGTTCTACCCCGTCGCAAGATTGGCACGCGACACCTACTCCCAGCTCACTGCTGAGCTATTAGCGCAGGATATCCGGGCCAGACTTACTGCCAATCTTAATGTCCTCTACCGGCTCCACAGCGGCGAAAGATACGTAGAATTTACAGCCGATACCGTTGTGGCCCGTGAAAAACAAATCGAGCTATCCGGAAATATTACAGTCATTGAAACCGATGTAATCACCCAAAAACAGGTCTGCTGTCTCACTGCCCCAGCCGCCAAGGCCACGCTGAACCTCGAGGGTGACGAGCTTATGCCAACCTTGACGATGGATATCTACAACGCAAGGGTCAAAGAGACAGGCAACCTAAGGATGCGTCACGTTATACGCGGTTTGGTGCTGCCTGAATCCGTTGAGTCCGTAACCAGCCAATTCCGCACAGAAAATGGAGACCTTACCATCGAAAAGTTAGCTGCTCAGCTCTCGTCACTGGCAGACGCCAAGCGACCCGAACTTATAACCCTGCAAAACAAGCTCCGCCGCGCAATGCAGCGAACGCTGGCTGAAATCCAGGCCGAAATTCATTCTCGACTCGTCTTTGGCATCGGCTGCGTGGCGATGATTCTCATTGGTATAGGCCTGGGCATTATTAAAAAAGGCGGGCACCTGCTCAGTGCTTTTGGTGTTAGTTGTGTGCCCGCCACCGTCCTGATAGTGTGCATAATGAGCGGCAAACAAATTACTGAAAACCTTCGTTCTCAAGGCATTTCAGGTATAACGTTGATGTGGGCCGGCCTGGCATTTTTATCTTTGTTTGCCCTCGGAATATACCACAGATTGCTAAAACATTAATTGATGGGAACACAAAGTTGATATCTTGTGTCTTATACGATATACGAAATACAAACGATGAGCTGTGGTCTCGTGTCTAAATTATGAGCATATTAGATAAATATATCACAAAAAACTTCCTCGTGGGCTACCTGATTGCCTTTTGCGTTCTGATAGGGCTGCGAATAATTATTGATTTGTTTGTGAATCTCGATGAATTTACCGCGCACGCCGACATCGGCACTCTCGCCGTCCTCAAAAACATTTTTATCTTTTACGCCCTCAACACTACGCTTTACTTCCGCGATTTTGCCGGAATGATAACCGTCGTCGCAGCGTCGTTCTCCTTCGGCAAAATGGTCCGCACTAATGAGCTGGTAGCTATGATGGCTTCGGGCGTAAGTCTAAAGCGCGTCATAGGCCCGGTAATTCTCCTCGCATTGCTTCTGACGGCACTGCTTGTTCTTGACCAGGAGTTTATTATTCCCCCCCTCAGTGACAAGCTCGTCCGAGAGCACAATGACTTACCGGGGCAGGAATCCTACCGTATCTGGTTCGTCAATGACGGCAACGGCTCGCTAATTTGCTCCCGGAAGTTCGACGTCGCGACCTCAACTCTCCACGATCCCACCATTCTGCTTCGCCGCAAAACCACTGCGACCGGAATCTGGGAGGTAACAGGGCGGATAGACGCCGAAAAGGCATTCTATAACGCCGACGCCCATAGATGGGATTTGACTGGCGGGCAGTTTATTGAAAAGACCTCTCTTAAAGGTCCGCAGCCGGTCGGCTACTATGCAAGTGATATTACTCCAAAGGATATTCCCACCCGGCTGCGCTCCGAGCACAAAGCGTTGCTCAGTCTCCGCCAGCTATCCGCCCTCACAAAGCAGGGTGCAAAAATCAAAGACCAGGCCCAGCTTTTCAGCCAGAAGCACTTCCGTATTACCGAGCCGATTATCAATCTGGTGATGCTTATGGTATGCTTGCCGATTCTGGTTTGCCGCGACCCGAAGGCGATGAAGACCGCCGCTATGGTCAGCTTTGCTATAACAGGTATCTGTTTTGTTGTTACCTTTGTCTGCAAGGTCCTCGCCGCTGAAGCTGTCTTCAACAAGGTGATGCCGGAATTGTGGGCCTGGCTGCCTGTCTTTATCTTCCTGCCGCTTTCCTTTATCGAATGGGACTCGATGAAAACCTGACCATTTGAAACCGCCGGAGGTGGACAAGATTGGGTTTGATTGGGTTTGTTTTTCGGCGTTCGAAGTCGTGGTTTATTTTCATAATCCTTTGCTGAATAGAAGCTTAATTTCATTTTGGCTTTTCGTAAATTGGGTTTGTTTTGCATAATTGACTCATAGCCACAAAGGCACTGAGGCACAAAGGAACATAGAGATAGAGCGAATCTCAAGAACCTTTTGAATGTGCGGGCCTGTCGATTTTTGGGCGTTACGACGGTTTGCGATGATTTGAGCTTCTGTGACCATGAGAGGACCTCCAAGGATGCCAATATAAATTCGAAATCCGAATATCGACCTGGCTTCGCCTATGGCTACGCCGAGGCGAGAATCCGAAACAATCTCGAAATCCAAATGACCCAAATTCAAAACAAATCGAACATTAAGGAACGACTGGATTTGATAACCCTGAAGACCGTGCCACTCAGTGGCTTACGATATGAAAAATCTGGATTTCGCTCCGCCGGAGGCGGACAAGCTCTCGGGGCGGTTGAGCGTTTGCATACTTGCAAGCGAAGAGGAATTGTAACATATTTTCAAAGAAAAGTCGATGAAAATCGATGCTCGATACTGGATGCTCGATGCTCGATGTGATGAAGATGCAAAGTGGCAAAGGCACAGAGGCACAAAGCGAATAGGAAAAATAATTAAAAAGGCAAAAAGGAAAATGTAAAAGTGCGGGAAACTCTCTGCGCTGCTACGGCATCCGGCAACAACAGCAAACGAGTGAACAACCCACTTTCCCCCATTTATTTGCTCCCCATTAACTTATTTTCTGTTTTATCGCATTAAAATCTTTGCCTTTGGGCATAATGAACAAACATCTGTCCTTGCTTCGCTTTTCCCACACTTCACCAATAAGGCGTTTTTCTTTTGAATCGTCAT
>CAZKOQ010000139.1:0-8282 GCA_964554425.1 uncultured Pirellulales bacterium
AGCAGCACTGTTGCATGCAGATTTCTCGACTCGCCTTTGGCTCGCTCGAAATGACAAATATGCGCATTAACTTCCACAATCGGTATTATTTGCCCGGCGTAGGAGAATGTGCCTGCCAGCTGGCGGGGTCATTACCTGAGTGATATTTGTCGGCAAAGATTCTCTGGAGGGCATCGCCGTCTCCATCGGGTGATTCGGGCCAAGGAACAAAGTCAGCGTAAATGACTTCATCCACAATTATCCAGGAAACAGGGTCGGTGGGGACATCGGGCGCCTGAGGTTTTTCCAGCGCAAGTCGTTCGCTTGCGTTAGAGAGGTCATCGGACCAGGGACCGACAATATCCACGCCGGCGGTCAAAGGACCGGTCTTATAAGCAGCGATGAAAGCACTCAAACGAGCTGTGTCCATAACGGGGTCGAAGCCAACGACTATCAGCCGGTCACCTGCAGGAATGGATAGACCTGCCGGGAATGTATAGCTTACGGCGCCATCCAAACGCCAGGAGCCATCGGCATTGTGCATAAGAATCTGACCTGCTGTTGGATTATACAATTCAATATACTCATCATTAGAATCGACCGGGTGATACATCATTTCGTCAATGACGATGCCCGAAATGGGATTATTATTAGATGAGCTCATCGAGGGGGTCAAATGGAACCAATATGTCCCGCCATCCTGGTAACGGCCTAAAGAAATATCATTTTCTTCACCCTTGAAGCTAATGCAGTCAACAACGCGATTTTGCGAGCCGCCCGGCAGATAAGAGAGGACAACCTTTTCACCGGCTTTGTTTAGGCCGAAGCCGGTGGTTATTGGATTATGGAAGTTGTGAACTTCGTCGAAGGTCTTGCGGCTATGGCCGCCAATTTGAACGGAAGGAATGGCCCATTTCTTTAGATTATCAATGTTGTCGCTTAGATACCAATTGCTCAGGTTAATAGACGATGAAGTAGTATTATAAAGCTCAATCCAGTCATTGGAATCGTAATCCGGATACTGAGGATTGCTGTAATCGGTGTGAGCCATAATCTCATTGATTACGACGTTAACAATCGGCTCTGGGTCATCCTGTCCCGGGGAGCCGCCTATGTATGCGCTTGCGCGCCAGTTGCCGCCGTAATGCAAAGAGCCCTGCGGCTCGTTCAATACCGCTGCATCGAGAGGCACCAAGGAATGGCCGGCGCCGCTGGCTGCGAGGGGCCAGCCGCGACCGTTGTTATATTCGAAATCAGCAATAATTCCATTCCACGAATCCTCCAGAATGACTCCCTCCCCCTCATTAGCCAGCTTGCCGGTGAACTCCCCGGCGATTCGGCTGGAAAAGCCCGTGCCATAACGCGACTTGAAAGCATTTTTGCTCTTGACCACCAGCACAAATTGTCCGGGGGCAAGCGTTATAATATCGTTACCGTCAAAGCCAAATGTAATGCCCTTGACAAAACGCACATAGCTTAAATCCAGCGTTTCATCACCGATATTTTTTAATTCGATGAATTCATATTCATAGTCCTGATATGAGCCGCCTGGAGCAGGGGCATACATCAGCTCCGTAATACGCAGGTTTTCCAGAGTGCCTGCAGCAAGCGGCTCACCGGCTGCAAACTGAACTGCGTTTGACCAGTGGCTCCAGCGGCCGGTGTTATCTTTCATCCGGCAGCGAACACGATAGGTATGGCCAGGCCGGACGGCGGTGGCGGGAATTCTAATTGTGCTGTTAAAGTCTGTAATCTCCGGGCTTTCCCAGGCAGGTTCAATCTCGTATTTGCCCGGCCCGGTCAGCCGGGGTGGGGGTGCGGTGCAGGGGTCGGCGGGCTTGCCTATCAGACGGACGTCGATAAAACAATCGCCGCTGTCAGATAATGAAGAGTTCAATACTTGAGCGGCAACAACATTAGTCCCCTGGTCCAGATAGTAGTCCGGAACATTAAGTGTAGTGGATGTAAAATTATGGTTTTCAGTGCGATTGGGAACGGTGTCAGTATGTAGCAGCTCCTCACCAGGGACATTGCCCTGGGCAGCGAGCCGGCCATTAATCCAGACGTTAATGCCATCGTCATATTTGATATCCACCACGAGCTTATTAATAGCATCAAGGTCGGTTACGTCAAATTTCTTGCGGATGTAGATTGTAGTATATTTACCCCTCATATCACTGAGGGTAGATTCGGGAAGAATCCAGGTTTCGCCGTAGCCGACAGGGGTGGTAACTTCAGGCCAATCCAAATCGTAGAAGTCCAGAAGTCGCCAGGCCCCCTGCGTTGCCGACGGCTCATCCATGCCCTTGAAATATCGCCAACTTGCCGCTTCAGGAACCAGCACAATATCCTGCGAGGGCGGGGGAGGAGTAGAGCCGGCGGTCACCTCAGCGATACGCCATTTCATTGCACCAAAGGTGCCGCTGCCCTGGGGGTCGCTGAAAGAATTAGTGCTGAACGTCAGGGCATTTATAGGATAACCAGTCGGGCTGGTTGAGGTTACTGTCGGCGTATTTGGAATGGCGGAGTCAGTCATTCGAGAATTCATATAGCTCTGACGCTCAACGACAAAATCCCTCATAACCTGGACCATACCCTCGAAAGTTCTGTCGTGTCCGCGATTCTGGGCCTCCTGGTAGAACCGGCCCTGACCGGCTTTATTCGAGGCCGGCTGGTCGATGTATGTCGGATAGGCCGCAGTGCCAACAACCCAGTGGTAGTCCCACATAGACCGGTCGGCATCGACGATAGAAAGCCCACCCTGCGGGTCATTAATAATAGAGGCGAACTCATCGAGCAACTGCCCCATCTGCTCGGTATTGAACAGCAAGTTGCAGACCTCACGGACACGGTTTTTGGCTGCGACATTGAAGACTTCATAGCTTAATACGTTGCTCCTGCTAAATGGGTCGGATAATACACCACTGCCGCCATAATATGTGGTCCAGGTCAAATCCAGGTCCCACACAAGCTCACTCCAGAGATTGTTTGTCCCCCACTGGGTAGTTGTGGGGATGGGATTAAGGTAATAGTAGAAGTTTTTACTGGTGATGTCACCGTGATGAACGGCGTGAAAGATTGAATAATAACCATAATAAGAAGGAATATTGACATTCTGCCCCCACCAGTTTGCGGTGGGGCTGCTGTTGTATCCATTCATAAACGCATAGACGTCAGATTTGTCCGTAACACCGGTGGGACACTGGTTGTTAAGCTCGACTGTCGAGCCCTCCATCCTATAGAGGTTGCCATCGGGAAGGTCGTGCTCATCGAGGAAGCGTCCGTCCATCTGCTCGATGTTCATATAAAGTCCCCAGAAGTCGCCATCGAACTGTGTGCCGGAGCTGGTTAGAGGCGGGTGTCCGGCGTTAAGAGTGCCATCCTCGTACGGCTCATCAATAACTCTAAAGTGCAGCCAATTTGTATTTGAAGATGGGGCGCCAGCCATATTGAACATCTTGAACGAGACGGCTTCAAACATTCCCTGTTCTCCACGCTGGCCGAAGCTGCCCTGCTGAATACAGGCAGAAAAGTTGATATTGTCCCACTTGGTTTTGTATTTGTTTCCGTAGTCATCGCGTGCTTGGAAACGGTGGCCTCGATTGAAGTTAAACTTCCACATATTCTTGCCCATTGAGAACCGCCAGACACCGCCGCGCATACGGTAGCCGACATGGTCATATACATCCCCATCGTAAACCAATGTGCCATACCACTTGTAGTCCATCCCCCCGTATTTTTCTAACCAGGTGGCGGTTTCAACATCCGATTTTTTGCTTATAAGGTGGTAAACGGGGAGCCGTCGCATCACATCGGTGCCATATTCGATAACAGGAGTAACGCCTGGCTGAACGGCGCCCCTCCAAGGTGGGACGCCGTCATAGACAAAATAAGCAAAATTCGGCTGCGGGTCATCGCTATAAGGCACAATAATGCCACGTCCTTTGCCGTCTATAACCATAAAACGATAACGCACCAATCGGCGGTGCTCCTGCAGCTCACCGGGCAACTGGACAGTATAAATATCATCGCCGCCAATCGCATCGCCATCGAGTCCATTATCATTCATCTCCAAATCACCCCAATTCGACTGATACTGCGAATCTTTCAGAGCGATGTAATTACCCGGGTCCACCAGTTGAATGAAAAGCGTTACGCCGGCAACACCATCGGGGTCGGTAACCTTGGCAGTAATTGTTACCGTCTGGCCGGCCTTGGGCTGTTTGGGCGAGTGCTTCACCTGACGAATATGAGGCGGAATATTGTCGGCATAAACTCCGGCGTTGCGAGCTGCGGGCGTGGGGAGAGCTGAACGCCAACTGCCCGCCAGGTCATTATCGAGATAGGGATTAACAAGCTGGATAGAATGGCCGTTGCCTGGTGAAATTATCGGCACCGGGTCGCCAACTGTCGGCCAAGGAAAACCAAGCTGATAATCGACCTGGTCAACCTCTTGCCCATCTGTCTTGCACAGCTCGATTCTTTCGCCTTCATTGTCGAGCTTGCCGATATAAGGGCCGAAGACCAGATGGCGGGGTATCGGGAATCTGCCGCTACTGTATTTGGCGTGGAACTCATTTACGTCCTGGACAACGACGAAGTAGCCGCCCGCCTTCAGGACAGATGCAGGTGGGAACACATAGGAGACACCTGCTGAGAAATACCAGCCGGAAATATTGACATCCACAGCGGCGGGATTGTGCAGCTCAATAAACTCTATCAGCTCGGTTTTAATATCGGGATTGTAGTGGATTTCATTGATTATAACGGTGGACCACAGCCAATTTTCAGTAACTTCATCAAGGTCTTTGATATTGACCCTGCCATCGCCGGTAATATCCGCAGAGCCACCATTGGGGTCTAACCATTGAGCGGCAAGAATCCCGAGGTCTCGCAGATTGACTCTACAATCGCCATTTAAGTCCTGGACAGGGCAATCGGCGGCTGCCAAACCAACCAGAACGAGCGTCAATACTATGGATAAAAGCGGGATTTTTGCGTGTCTAAGCATCAAGTTACCATTTATGAGCTGCAATTCACAAGCTACGATTCAGGAATTCTGAGCCAGAGTTAAGATTACCCTTCTTTCGGCTCAAAATTTATAGGCCGTAACACCTAAAACTGTTCAGATTTACTTTCTCATTTTAACATAAACAGAGAAAAAAATCAACGTTTTTTTACCGGAGGGAATGGGCAATGGAATTGATGATGGCGAAGATTACTCAATATCAGCAGGTAAAATCAAACAGGCAGGTTTTATCTATCCTTGTTATTATCAACCCTTTACAGCAAGAAAAAATCGGGGTGACTGGACTTTCCGCAGGACGCCTTACGGCGGAACCAGCGACCTTCCCTCCCGTAAGGGATGGCCAAGCCATAAGGGACGCTCTAATCCAAGCGTCGTAAACCATCTCTGGACGGGACTGATGTAGTTCAAAGGTCTTTTTAATAAGCAGTTGTAAGACTAAGGTCGCAGCCAAGTAGCGTTGCAGGATTAAAAAAAAGCACTTCAAACCCTCATCAACAAGAAATCGGGGTGACTGGACTTGAACCAGCGACCTCTGCGTCCCGAACGCAGCGCTCTAAGCCAAGCTGAGCTACACCCCGAAAAAAATTCAAAAACAGCATCTTCGGACAGGATGTTAACATTAAATATATCAAAGACTTTTGATAATAGCAAGTTATAATAAACTACAAATCAAGGGCTTTGATAAAATTTGCCGTGAAGAAGCTGATGAGCAACCCACAATGGGCCACAGCCAGGACAGTAAAGAGGAGTCATCCTGTAAAACGGACAAGAATGGGAAAATGACTCATCATCAGGATTGAAAATCAACAATAAAGATGATATTACTGTTGTAATTAAAACAACCAGAATCACAAAAATCTACTGTTCCCGCGAATCAAAACACTCCATCTCCCGCCTATACTTCTCAATATCGCTTTCCTTCAGCAATAACCCTAATAAGTATAAACACCCCATATATTACAATCCAAAGCAAACCTATCCCTAAACCAATCCAGCCCCAAATAGCGGCCTTTTTCGAGCAGTCGAGAGCACCATAATAATCTCCCGCCTGTAGCTTGGATTTTACCTGTGCAGCATATACTATCGAGACAATACCCAAAGGAACACAGCAACATGAAGTCACAATAATTGCCAGAACAAGATGTGAAGCGACTTTTGGAAGGTTCTGAATAGTTCCAGCCGAAGGTTGAAGAGGATGGTTACACCGAACACAATTTATCACATTATCCTGATTTAATGTTCCGCAATTTCGACAAAACATAATAGCCTTTTTAACTTTCCAATCAACTAAAAATCAATGCAATAAGCATAAATACCAAAAACACAGAAAAAATTCCACCCATAATAATTGCAAAAATTGCCCTTCCCATCCCATGTTTTTTGGGATTCTTTTTAATATCGATAACAGCCAGTATTCCGAAAACAAGGGCAAGAGGAGCGGGAAAAATAATTATTGAAAATAAACCGAGATAACCTGCAATTATAGCCAAAGGTGACCTTCCAACAGGTAATATCATTCTCATTCCTGCGTCGTCACCGATATCTGAACCCCGGCAAACGGGCATAGGCTGAATAATCTCTGAACAGCTCACACAATGGAAAGCATTATCATCATTTTTTGTTCCACATTTGGGGCAAAACATTTTATATCTTCCGCAAAAAAATTTCTAAAGACACAACAGTCATAGTTTTTATAACAAATTTATCGGGTCAATGTCAACTGCGATCTGAACTTGTGGTCTAACTGGCGGCTCGGTCCGCAGGGCGGCAAAAAGCTGCTGCATAACTGCCGCCTGTGGTGATTGAATAATTATCTGGAGCCGATGGAAACGCTGGATTCGGCTAATTACTGCGGGCATCGGGCCACGAACGATTACCTTTAGCTTGTCTCTGGCCACAATGCGGTCTATGGTCTGGCGCATTCTTTTGGAGGCAAGGTCAAGTTTGTCAAAATTTCTATCCCGCATAACGATAGCCGCCAGCCGCCAGAACGGGGGCAGATTGCAGTTTTTGCGGTGCTTCAATTCCTCCACGACAAATCCATTAAAATCAGATTGCAGGGCAAACCGGATGGCCGGCTGATTCGGCAAAAACGTCTGGACGAATACTATCCCCTTTTTTTCGCAGCGCCCTGCCCTGCCGGCCACCTGAGAAATCAACTGGAAGGTCCGCTCGTTGGAGCGGAAATCAGGCAGATAAAGCGACGTGTCGGCGCTAATGATGCCCACCAGCGTTACATTTGGAAAATGCAGGCCCTTAGCGAGCATTTGAGTGCCGGCTAATATATCGAGCCGGCCATCGCTAAAATCCTTCAGGACCCGGTAGTAGTCCCTGCCTGACATAGAGTCGCTGTCGATTCTGGCGACGCGCGCCTGAGGAAATTTTCTTGCCAATTCTTCTTCGAGCCGCTGCGAGCCAAGCCCTATCATTGCCATTTTTTTGCCGCACAATGGGCACTTTTCCGGCACAAGCGTCTGAGCGAGACAATAGTGACATAAGGCGTAACCATAATCTATGTGTCTGCCGGTGATGGTCCGCATCTGACTGCTGCGGGCAAAATCCGACTTGTGAAAGGTCAGGGTGACATCACAGTTGCGGCAGCGCAGCGTATATTTGCAGGATGGGCAGAAGACGAAATTGCTGTATCCGCGCCTGTTCAAAAGCAAAATCGCCTGCTCCTTTTTCGCCAAGATTTCTTTAAGGCGCTCGCCCAACGGCTCGCTTATCAGATTAACGCCATTATGCGTTACCGGCTCATCCTGCAGGTCAACAAGTTTCATTTCAGGCATAGGCAGGTTTCTGACTCGCCTGGGCAGACGAACCAGCGCATAGTATTTTTTGCTCTGGCAATTAAGCAGCGTTTCCAAAGACGGCGTAGCGCTGCCTAAGATGCAATGCGCATCCGCCAGTTGCGCACGTTTTATCGCAACGTCTCTGCCGTGATAGCGAGGAGTGGTATCCTGTTTGTAGCTCGGCTCGTGCTCCTCATCGACAACAATAAGCCCGATTTTCGGCAGCGGTGAAAAGATTGCCGAGCGAGCACCTATAACCACATCGGCCTCGCCGGATTTTATCTTCTGCCACTGGACATTTCGCTGGGCGGCGGTGAGACCTGAGTGCATTACAGCAATATTCTTGAATCTTGCACCGAACCGCTGAACAGTCTGGGCCGTTAAAGCAATCTCCGGAAGCAAAACAATGGCGGCTTTACCCTTTTGCAAAACCGCTTCGATAGCCCTCATATAAAGCTCGGTCTTGCCGCTGTCGGTAACGC